>DATLOP010000247.1:0-3830 GCA_035536255.1 Solirubrobacteraceae bacterium | reverse complement strand
GCGACCCGGGCCGCCTCGGCGTCCCAGGCGTCGCGCGGTCCCAGCCCGACGACGATCCAGCGCGTCCCGTCGGCGTGCGTGACCGCCGTGCGACCGGCCTTGCCCCGGGCGTCGCCGGAGTCGACCAGCCCCGCGGCGGGGCCCTCGACCGTGCCGCCCTCGAACAGGCCCACGGCGATCGTGTCGGCGTCGCCGGCGGCTGTCGCGGTGACCTGCATCGAGCCGGGCACGATAGCCGGGTCGCTAGGGTTCATCGCTCCGAGACTCGACCCTGGAGAGCCGCATCCGATGCCCAAGACCGTGATCCTGTCCTCCGCCCGCACGCCGATCGGCAAGCTCGGCGGCGGCCTGTCCCCGCTCCCGGCGACCAAGCTCGGCGGGACCGCGATCGCCGCCGCGCTCGAGCGCGCCGACGTGGCGCCCGAGCAGGTCGAGCACGTGGTCATGGGGACGGTCCTGCAGGCCGGCCAGGGTCAGATCCCCTCGCGCCAGGCGCAGATCGAGGGCGGCATCCCCAAGGAGGTCTCGAGCGAGACGATCAACAAGGTTTGCGCCTCGGGCGTGCGCGGGGTGGCCATCCTCGACCAGGCGATCCGCGCCGGCGACGTCCAGGTCGGCGTGGGCGGCGGGATGGAGTCGATGTCCAACGCGCCCTACCTGCTGCCCGGCGCGCGCTTCGGCTGGAAGATGGGCGACGTCAAGGCGATGGACTCGATGGTCCACGACGGCCTGACCAACCCGTTCAGCGGCCGCCAGATGTTCGACGAGGCGACCGAGGTGGGCGACGAGCTGGAGATGACGCGCCCCGACCTGGACCGCTGGGCGCTGCGCTCGCACGAGCGCGCCCTGGCCGCCACCGACGAGGGCAGGCTGGCCGACGAGATCGTCACGGTCACGATCTCCTCGCGCAAGGGCGACACGACGGTGGAGGTCGACGAGGGCCCGCGCCGCGACACCTCGCTGGAGAAGCTGGCCTCGCTGCCCGGCCTGACCGGCAAGGACGGCTCGCACACGGCGGGCAACTCGCCGGGCGTCAACGACGGCGGCGGCGCGCTGGTCGTGGCCTCCGACGAGTGGGCGAGCGCGAACGGCAAGGAGGTCCTGGCCACGATCGTGTCCCAGGCCCAGGTGGCCGACGACTACCCGTACCTGGCCAAGACGCCGGCCCTGGCGGCGCGCGCCGCGCTGGAGAAGGCGGGCCTGGAGGCCGGCGACATCGACCTGTGGGAGATCAACGAGGCGTTCGCCTCGGTGACCCTCAACACCATCCGGATGCTCGACGTCGACGAGGAGAAGGTCAACGTCAACGGCGGCGCGGTCGCCCTCGGGCACCCGATCGGCGCCTCCGGCGCACGCATCCTCGGCGCGCTGGTCCACGAGCTGCGCCGCCGCGGCGGCGGCAAGGGCTGCGCGGCGATCTGCTCGGGCGGCGGGCAGGGCGACGCGGTGATCCTCGAGGTTTGACCCGCGAAGCCGACGCCGTCGCGGGGGCGGCGTTCTTCGACCTCGACCGGACGCTGATCGCCGGGTCCTCCGCCTTCGAGTTCGCCCGCGCGTCCTACAAGGCCGGGCTCACGACGCGCCGCCAGCTGGCCTCCGACGCCCTGGCCAACCTGCGCTTCCGGCTGGAGGGCTCGACGGACGAGGGGACCGAGGTGCTCAAGCAGCGGGTGATGGACGCCCTGGCCGGCGTGCGCGTGCGCGACGTCGAGCGCCTGGGCGCCGACGTGCTGTCCGGCCTGCTGCCGCGGGTCTACCCGCGCATGCTCGAGGCGGCCTACGCGCACCAGGACGCCGGGCGCCCCGTGTTCATCTGCACGGCCGCCTCCCAGGAGGTGGCCGACCTGCTGGGCCACGTCCTGACCTTCGACGGGGCGATCGGCACGCGCAGCGAGATCGTTGACGGGGTCTACACGGGCCGCCTGGACGGGCCGTTCACCTACCGCGAGGGCAAGGCGACCGCGATCCGCGAGCTGGCCGCCGAGCGCGGGATCGACCTCGGCGCGAGCTGGGCGTACTCGGACTCCGAGTCCGACCTGCCGATGCTGCGCGCGGTCGGCCATCCCGTCGCGGTCAACCCCGACGCGCCGCTGGCCCGGATCGCCCGCGAGCAGGGCTGGGAGGTCATGTGCTTCGAGACGCTCGGCCGGCGGCTGAAGATCGCCGGCGCCGTCGCCACCGCCGCGCTGGCCGGGGGCGTGGGCGGCGCCGTCATGCGCCGCCGCCCGCCCGCCCGCCGGACCCCGGCCCGCCCGCGGCTGGCGCGGCGATGAGCCAGCCCGGCCCCGCCGAGCTGACCGACGAGCAGCGCGAGGTCCGCGAGCTGGCCCGGCGCTTCGCCGACGCCGAGATCGCGCCGCACGCCGGCGAGTGGGACCGCGAGCACCGCTTCCCGGCCGACGTGTTCGCCCGCCTGGGCGAGCTGGGGCTGATGGGCGTGTGCGTCCCGGTGGAGCTCGGCGGCGCCGGGGCCGACTTCCTGGCCTACGTGCTGGTGCTCGAGGAGCTCTCGCGCGCCGACGCCGGCGTCGGCGTGACGGTCGCGGTGCACACCGGGGCGGGCACGATGCCCATCCTGGCCCACGGCGACGAGGCGCAGCAGGCGCGGCTGGTCCCCGCGCTGGCCCAGGGCCACGAGCTGGCCGCCTTCGCGCTGACCGAGGCCGAGGCCGGGTCCGACGCGAGCGCCCTGCGCACCCGGGCCGACGCCGACGGGCGGATCACCGGCGCCAAGCAGTGGATCACCAACGGCTCACACGCCCACACGTTCGTCGTGTTCGCCCGCGATCCCGGCGGCGCGATCTCGGCCTACGTGGTGCGCCGCGGCGCCGAGGGCTTCCGGGCCGTGCGCGAGGAGGAGAAGCTGGGCCTGAACTCGTCGTCCACCGCCGACCTCGCGCTCGACGCCACGCCCGGCGAGCGCCTCGGCCCGCCCGGGGCGGGGATGCGGGTCGCGCTGTCCACGCTGGACGGCGGGCGCATCGGGATCGCCGCGCAGGCGACGGGGATCGCCCAGGCGGCGCTGGACGTCGCCTCGGCCTACGCGCGCGAGCGCACCGCGTTCGGCGGGCCGATCGCCCGCCTGGGCGCGATCCAGCAGAAGCTCGCCGACATGCAGACCGAGATCGAGGCGGCGCGCGCGCTGACGTGGCGCGCGGCGCGGCTGAAGGCGGCGGGTCGCCCGCACACGGTGGAGGGGGCCCAGGCCAAGCTGTTCGCGTCGCGCGTGGCGCGCCACTGGACCGGGGAGGCGATCCAGGTCCTCGGCGGCTACGGCTACACCAAGGAGTTCCCGGTCGAGCGCTACTACCGCGACGCCAAGGTGACCGAGATCTACGAGGGCACGAGCGAGATCCAGCGCCTGGTGATCGCGCGGGCGCTGCTCGGCGACGCCGCGCGCGAGGCGTAGCCTGCCGCCCGTGCGTCACCGCTGCGTGATCGCGGTGCTCCTGGCGGGGCTCGCGTGGGCCCCCGCGGCGCACGCCAACGGGGACCCGCCGAGCGACGTCCTGCCCTTCGACGACGTCTACCTGCCCGCCGATCCGCCGTCCCAGCGGGCGGCCGAGTCGATCCGCCGGACCGTGCGCCGCGCGCGCGAGGCGGGCTACCCGATCAAGGTCGCGGTGATCCAGGCCGAGGTGGACCTCGGGCCCTACGCCGGCACGTTCGGGCGCCCGCAGCAGTACGCCGACTACCTGGTCACCGAGCTGCCGCGCCACACCGCGGACGCCCAGGGCGCGCGCATCCTCGTCGTGACCCCGGCGGGCGCCGGCATCGCCGGCGTCGACTTCAACGCGGCCGAGCGGCGCGCCGCGCGCACGATCCGCGTG
>DATLOP010000246.1:0-2814 GCA_035536255.1 Solirubrobacteraceae bacterium | reverse complement strand
CCCGCGTCGCCGATGGCAAGGCCGAAGATCCGCGACGCCCGGCGGTCCACCGCGGCCACGCCGTAGACCCGCGGCGCGGCGCTGGAGTACCCGTGCAGGATGGCATCGCCCCGGGCCACGCCGGGCGCGCGCAGCAGCGCGCGCGCCTGGGCGTACATCTGCCGCGGCGTGTAGGAGTCGCGCGCCGTGCGTCCCAGCCGCCACTGGACGGCGATCAGCATGTAGCCGCGCCGGGCCGCCTCCTCGCGGAACTGCGCGAACCCGTCGAAGGCCGTGCTCAGGTAGCCGTGGAAGGTGACGATCGCCTTGCCGCCGCGCGCGCCCGCGGGCGACTTCACGTAGAACGAGCGGCGGTCCGGGGTGGCCGCGATCCGCGCCCCGGCCTGCCGGGCCTCGCGGTAGGTGTCGGGGGACTCGACCCGCGCCCGGGCCAGGACGGCGCCCGCGGCCGACGTGCGCGCCAGCGTCGCGCGCGTATCGACCTCCTTGGGCTCGGCCGCCGCGCCCAGCGCGACGCCGCCGGCGCCCGCGGCCATCGCGGCGACCGCGAGGGCGACCGCGCCGCCGCGGCTCAGGCCCGGCCGATCCGGCGGGCTCATGCCCTCGCGCGCGCCCGGGCGGCCAGGCGGCCCGAGACGGCGTTGAGCATCGGCCGCTCGATCCAGCGCCAGCTCGCGGCGCCCGCGGCCAGGGCGAGCGGCGTGACCACGGCGGCCAGGACGAAGGCGCCCGGCTCGCGCGACGAGGTCTCCTTGACGAACAGGATCAGCGGCACGTGCCAGAGGTAGAAGCCGTAGGAGATCACGCCCAGGCCGGCCAGCCAGCGCGTGCGCAGCCAGGCGGTGGCGGCGCCCCGGCCCGCGGCCACGGCGCAGATGAGCAGGGCGAACCCGAGCCCGGCGGGAAGATCGTGCAGCGCCATCAGGATCGGGTCGCGGGCGGGCCCGGGCGAGGCGATGTGCCACCACGCGTTGCCCGCCACGAGCGCCAGGCCGGCCGCGCTGACCAGCCACGTGCGCGAGACCGACAGCCGCAGCGCGCGCCCGTCCTCGCGCCGGGACTCGAGCCCCAGCGACACGAGCATCCCCACGGCGAAGTACGGGAGGTAGGCGGGAAGCGCCTTGACGGCCGGCTGCTGCCAGTCGAGCAGGTGGGCGGCGACGTTCCAGCCCACGCCGAGCGCGATCAGGCCGCCCAGCAGCGCCACCTGGGGACCGCGGCGGCCCTTGGCCAGGTGGTAGGCGAACAGGCCGAGCACCGGCAGCAGCGCGTAGAACGCGACCTCCAGGCACAGCGTCCACGTCACCGGGTTGAGCTTCATGATCGTGTCCGCCGAGTAGTTCTGGGCGAAGAACACGAACAGCGTCAGCCCGCCCTCGTCGGGCATCCGCACGCCGCCCGACCCGGCCACCGGGCCGAGCAGCGCCAGCGCCCCGATCAGCGACACGTAGTAGGCGGGCAGGATGCGCGCCGCGCGCCGCGCGAAGTAGCGCGGCAGCGAGACCTCTCCGGCCTGCCGGCGCGCCGCGCGCACGAAGGCGCCGTAGAGCAGGTAGCCCGACAGGACGAAGAAGCAGATGAGGCCGATGCGCAGCTCGTTGAACACGTCGGCCACGATCCGCGGCGAGCTGTCCTTGGCGCCGTAGAGCCAGATGTGGAACCCGAACACGGACAGCGCGGCGAAGCCTCGGATTCCGTCGAGGCCGGTGCTGCGCCGGTCGTTGTCCGTGGAGCGGGAGATGCGGCTGCCTCCTACTGCGTCAACACACTAGCCAAGGGTTTCGGAGCGGGCCCGGGCGATCGCCTCGACCCCCTCCTCGCCCACGAGCAGCTCGGGCCGCGTGGTCCCGCTGTTGGCCAGGTCCAGGGCGGGGAAGCGCCGCGCCGCGGCCAGGCCGGGGTGCAGCACGACCGTCGTGGTCTCGCCGCCCACGGGCTGGGCGGCGGTGGCCACGATGGTCAGCGAGCCGCCGTCCACCAGGTTGCGGGCCGCGGCCAGCGCGCGGCGCGCGGCGCCCGGGGACAGCGCGTCGAGGGAGTCGATCAGCACGACGGCGTTCCCGCCGCGGGCGGCCAGGCGGCGCGCCTGCTCGACGGCCTGCTCGACCGCCTGGGCCTGGGCGTCGCCGGAGGCGGCCATCGTCGTCGCGGCCGCCGGGGCCACGGGGCCGCTCTCCCACTCCTGGACCTCCTCCGGGCGCACGCCGGCCAGCACGACCGTCACGGCCAGCCCGTCGACGGCCGACAGCGCGCCGGCCAGGCGGCGCAGGGCCTCGGTCTTGCCGGCCCGGGCGCCGCCGGCGATCGTGACCCGCGAGCCCTTGCCGAACGGCGTGAGCCAGGCCATGGCCTGGAGGGTGACGTCGTCGCCGGCCAGCTCGAAGCGCTCGGTCGGGAACGTGGCGGGCAGGTCGTCGTAGCGGGTGCCCTCGGCGACCTCGTCGGCCGGACGGCCGTTGATCGTGTCCACGCGGATGAGCGACGAAAAGCGCTCGGAGCGCCGCGGGCGGCGCACCGGGCCCGACACCTTGTCGCCCGCCACGAGCTCGCAGCGGCGCACCTGGGCGGCCGACACGTAGACGTCGTCGTCGGAGGGCTCGGGCGGCGAGACGCGGACGAAGCCCGAGCCGTTGCCCAGGAGCTCCACCGTGCCCTCGACGACGCGGTCCTCCTCGTCGGGCTCGTCCTCGCGAACGTCGTCGTCGCGGCCCTCGTCGTCGCGGTCGCGGGCTCCGCGGCCGCGTCCCCCGCCGCCCCGGCCGCGGCCACCGCGCGCGCGGCGCGAGCGGGCGGGCCGGTCCCCGGTGTCCTCGC
>DATLOP010000245.1:0-7248 GCA_035536255.1 Solirubrobacteraceae bacterium | reverse complement strand
ATCGACACCCTCTTCAAGTGGGTCCTGGGCGTCGCCGTGGTGGTGTTCGTGGGCGTCGAGGGCGCGCTGCTCTACTCGCTGCTGCGCTTCCGCAAGCGCGGCCGGGGCCAGGTGGCGGCGCAGATCCGCGGCAACACGAGCCTGGAGATCGGCTGGACGGTGGGCGCCGCCCTCGTCCTCGTCGTCATCACCGTCGTCACCTTCGTCATGCTCCCCGGGATCAAGGACCCGCCGCGCTCGGGCCCGGGCGGGATCGCCGCCAACGGCGCGGCCTACGCCACGGTGGACCAGCCCGGCCCGCCCGGCGGGAAGGGCCTGACGATCAAGGTCAACGGGCAGCAGTACGTGTGGCGCTACACCTACCCCAACGGGGCGTACGCCTACGACACGATGGTCGTTCCGACGCACACGACGGTGATCCTCGAGATCTACGCCCAGGACGTGATCCACTCGTGGTGGATCCCCAAGCTCGGCGGCAAGATGGACGCCACGCCCGGCTACGAGAACAAGACCTGGTTCAAGGTCACCAAGGAGGGCGTCTACCGCGGCCAGTGCGCCGAGCTGTGCGGCCGCGGGCACGCCGAGATGCTGGCCGCGGTGACCGCCGTGTCCCCCACGCGCTACCGCCAGTGGGTCAACGCCCAGAAGCGCCTGATCGACCGCGCCGACGACGAGGCGGTCCGCCAGCGCCGCACCCTCTCCCCCGTCCCCCAGTAGCGAGACCCCATGGCCGCCACCGAGACCGCGCTCCGCGCCACCCCCCGCCCCCAGATCGTCGCCCACGAGGCCAAGCCCGAGCCCAGCGGCTGGACCAGCTGGTTCACGACCGTCGACCACAAGCGGATCGGGATCCTCTACATGGTCACGGCCTTCGTGTTCTTCCTCGTGGGCGGGACCGAGGCGCTGCTCATGCGCCTGCAGCTCGGCGCCCCGGAGAACAACTTCCTCGAGCCGGCGACCTACAACTCGCTGCTCACCATGCACGGGACCACGATGGTGTTCCTGTTCGTGGTCCCGATGATGTCGGGCTTCGCCAACTACTTCGTGCCGCTGCAGATCGGCGCGCGCGACATGGCCTTCCCGCGGCTGAACGCCCTGTCCTACTGGCTGTTCCTGATGGGCGGCGTCGTGTTCTACGCCTCGCTGTTCTACTCGCCGCCCGAGGCCGGCTGGACGATGTACACGCCGCTGAGCAGCAGCGAGTACTCGCCCGACGGCGGGATCGACGCGTGGATCTTCCTCATCCACCTCACCGGCATCTCGTCGATCCTCGGCGCGATCAACCTCTACGTGACGATCGCCAACATGCGCGCGCCGGGCATGGGCTGGTCGCGTCTGCCCCTGTTCTGCTGGACGATCCTCACCTTCGCGATCCTGCTCATCCTGGCCCTGCCCAGCGTGGCCGCCGCGGTGACGATGCTGCTCACCGACCGCCACTTCGGGACCCACTTCTTCGACCCGACCGAAGGAGGGTCACCGCTGCTCTGGCAGCACCTCTTCTGGTTCTTCGGCCATCCCGAGGTCTACATCATGATCCTGCCCGGGTTCGGGATCATCAGCGAGATCCTGCCCGTGTTCGCCCGCAAGCCGATCTTCGGCTACAAGGCGATCGTCATGTCCACGGTCTCGATCGCCTTCCTGTCGCTGCTGGTGTGGGCGCACCACATGTTCACCACGCCGATCTCGACCGTGGTGCTGGCCTTCTTCTTCCTGTCCTCGGTGATCATCGCCGTGCCCACGGGCGTGAAGGTGTTCAACTGGATCGCCACGCTGTGGCGCGGCACGCTGGTCATGAAGACCGCGCTGTACTTCGCCGCCGGCTTCATCGCGTTCTTCACGCTGGGCGGGATCTCCGGCGTGATGCTGGCCATCTTCCCGCTGGACTGGCAGCTCCATGACACCTACTTCGTCGTCGCGCACTTCCACTACGTCCTGGTCGCCGGCGCGGTCAACGCGATCCTGGCCGGGATCTACTACTGGTTCCCCAAGATCACCGGCCGGATGCTCTCGGAGACCCTGGGCAAGATCTCCTTCTGGCTGACGTTCATCGGGTTCAACGCCACGTTCCTGGTCCAGCACTCGCTGGGCATGGACGGGATGGTGCGCCGGATCTACGAGTACCAGGACGTCAGCGGCTGGGCCACGCTGAACCTGATCTCCACCGTCGGCTCGTTCATCCTCGGCCTGGGCGTGCTGGTCACCGCGGTCAACGTGATCCGCTCGCTGCGGCGCGGCACCGTCGCCGGACCGGACCCGTGGAAGGGCAACACGCTGGAGTGGTTCACCGAGTCCCCGCCGCCGCCCAACAACTTCGACACGGTCCCCTACGTGCGCTCGGTGGAGCCGATGAAGGACATCCGCCGCCAGGTCGAGCGCGACACCGGGACCCGCCAGCGCGAGACCGAGCTGACCTACGAGGAAGCGGAGCCGGTGGGCACGTGATCCGCGCCGCCGCCCTCGCCCCCTTCGCCGGCGTCCGTCAGGTCGCCGCCGATTACTTCTCTCTGACCAAGCCCAAGGTCCAGTCGCTGCTGCTGCTGACCACGGTCACGACGATGTACGTGGCCGGCGACCCGTCGGTGGGCCTGGTCGCGCTGACCTGTCTGGGCGGCTACCTCAGCGCCGGCGGGGCGGGCGCGGTCAACCACTGGTACGACCGCGACATCGACGCGCAGATGTCGCGCACCGCCAACCGCCCGGTGGCGTCGGGCCGCGTGGCGCCCGGGGCGGCGCTGGGCTTCGGGCTGGCGCTGGCCGTCCTGTCGTTCGCCGTGCTGGCGCTGTACGTCAACCTGCTCGCCGCCTGCCTGGCCCTGGCCGGGTTCCTCGGCTACGTGGGCGTTTACACGGTCTGGCTCAAGCGCACGACGCCCCAGAACATCGTGATCGGCGGGGCGGCCGGCGCCGTGCCGCCGCTCGTCGGCTGGGCCGCGGCGACGGGCGGCCTGGACTGGACCGCGCTGTACCTGTTCGCGATCGTCTTCTACTGGACACCGCCGCACTTCTGGGCGCTCTCGCTGCTCATGAAGGACGAGTACGCCAAGGTCGGCGTGCCGATGATGCCGGTGGTCCGCGGCGAGCGCGAGACGCGCCGCCAGATCCTCCTCTACTCCCTGCTCCTGTACGCGGTGACCCAGCTGCCGTTCTGCGCCGGCGGCTTCGGCGCCACTTACCTGGCGTGCAGCATGGCGCTGGGCGCCGCCTTCATCGCGGGCGCCGTGCGCCTGTACCGCCGCGCCGACCGCCGCTCGGCGCTGCGGCTGTACCTGTTCTCCCTGCTGTACCTCGCGCTGCTGTTCGGCGCGATGGTGCTCGACGCCAACGTCTAGACGAAGGGGCTCCCGTGGATCGCAACCTCGCCCGTCGCAACATCCGCACCGGCCTCATCGTCGGCGCCCTGTCCCTGCTGATCTTCGGGCTGTCCTTCGTGGCCGCCGCGATCTACGTCGCGCCCTCCTGATGGCCGACGACGTCCGCACCGAGGCGCCGCCCGTGGGCGAGGAGGTCCACCTCCCCGGCCCGACGATCCTGCCGCTGCTCGTCGCGCTCACGATCACCCTCGCGCTGGTCGGCGTGACGCTCTTCTGGCCGCTCACCGTCGCGGGCGCGATCGCCACCCTCGTGCTCGTGATCCGCTGGATCGGCGACACGCGGCGCGACATCGGCGAGCTCCCGCTCGACCACTAGCGCCCGGCGGCCCGGCGCCGCGTGCCGCGTGCCGGGTTCGGAAAGGCGCGGGTGAGGGGTGTGGGATCGGCCGGGCGGCGCTTCCGCGGGGCCGTCTTTGCGGACGTGCCGTCGGAAAGCTGCCCGTGAGGAAGCTTTGCGACGGCACGTGCCCTCGGAATGTTTCCCCTGAGGACACTTTGCGAGGGCACGTGTCCGCGGAACGTTTCCCGGACGGACCCTTTGCCAGGGCGCGTGCCCGCGGAACGTTTCCCGTGGGGACGCTTTGCGCGGACGCGTCCCCCGGAGCGGCCGGGATCGACCCCCTCGGTGCCCGTCTTTCCCGGGCGAAGACCGCGCTCAGACGGCCGGGTCCGGGGGCGCCCCGCTGCCCTGCTCGGACACCACGCTCGTTGCGCCGTCCTGGGACCAGCAGCGGATGATGTCGCGGACGGAGAGGACGCCGGCGACCTCGCCGGCGTCGATCACGATCAGGTGGCGGAAGCGGCCGCGGGCCATGGCGGCGGCGGCCTCCTCGAGCGACCAGTCGGGCGAGGCGAAGACGAGGTTGGAGGTCAGGTGGTCGGCCACCCGCTCGGTGTCCGGGTCCTGGCCCGTCCCCACCGAATTCAGGATGTCGCGCTCGGTGATGATCCCCGGCCCGGGGGCGTCGGGATCGTTGACCACGGCGGCTCCCACGTTGCGCTGGGCCATGAGCGTCGCGCACTCGCGCAGGCTGTGTCCCGGCCCCACCGTCAGGACGGTCTCGCTCATACCGTCGCGCACCCTCATCGCGTGACGATCATAACGAGGACGTCCCGCCACGGCGTCCCATAGGATTCCCGCCGCATGAGCCCCCGGAGGAGCGCCCTTGCGTAGGCACCAGATGGCCCAGATGCTGGTCCTGGGTCTGATCGCGTCCGCGCTCGGAATCGCCGTCGCGCTGCTGATCGACTGGTTCCCACGGGTCGGCAGCACGCAGGCGCAGGACATCGACACGCTGTTCGACGTCCTGCTCATCGCCTCGGTGCCGGTGTTCGTGCTCGTGCAGTCGATCGTCCTGTTCTGCGTGTGGAAGTTCCGCATGCGCCCGGGCGAGGAGCTCAAGGACGGCCCGCCGATCCACGGCAACACGATGCTCGAGGTCGTGTGGACGACGGTCCCCGCCCTGCTGCTGGTCGGCCTGTGCGCCTACGCCTACGTCGTCCTCGGCGACATCGAGGACCCGGTGGCGGCCGACCGGCGCGTCGTCGTCAACGTCACCGGCGAGCAGTTCGCCTGGAGCTTCGAGTACCCGGTGGGCGACGGCCGGCGCGTCGTGCGCTCCGACCAGCTGTTCCTGCCCGCCGACCGCCAGATCGAGTTCAAGGTCCGCTCGCGCGACGTGATCCACGACTTCTGGGTACCGGAGTTCCGGATGAAGATCGACGCCGTCCCCGGGATCACGACCGAGTACCGGGTCAATACGCTGAACGAGCACCGCAGCTACCCCGTGGTCTGCGCGGAGCTGTGCGGGCTCGGACATGCCACGATGCGGCAGACTGCGCACGTGATCCCCCAGGCCGAGTTCACCCGCTGGATGGCCCGCAAGCCCAAGCAGGCGCCGAGACGATGACCGCCCTGCGCGCTCCCGGCATGCCCCGCGCCTTCTTCGGCACCGCCCTGGGCATCGCGCTGGCCTACGCGATCGTCGTGCCGGTCCGCCAGCTCTACGGGTTCGACCCCGTCGTGGACGGCGAGGCGGTCACGATCGTCGCCCTGCTCGCCGCCCCGTTCGGCTTCCTGATCGGCCTCGGGGCCTTCGACTACTGGTTCTACTGGGCGTCCGGGCGCCCGACGCGCCCCGAGGACCACTCCGGCCACGGCGCCAAGACCTGGAAGGACTACTTCCGCGTCAACACCGACCACAAGGTGATCGGGATCCAGTACACGGTCACCTCGTTCTTCTTCCTGCTCGTGGGCGGCGCGCTGGCCATGCTGATGCGCGCCGAGCTGGCCCAGCCGGGCATGCAGTTCGTCAGCACGGACGGCTTCAACGGCCTGTTCTCCGTCCACGCCTCGATCCTGATCTTCCTCTTCATCATCCCCGTGTTCGCGGGGCTGGCCAACTTCGTGCTGCCGCTGATGATCGGCGCGCCCGACATGGCGTTCCCGCGCCTGAACGCCCTGTCCTACTGGCTGCTGCCGCTCGCGGGCACGATGATGCTGGCCAGCTTCCTCGTCCCCGGCGGCTCGTTCGCCACCGGCTGGACGGCGTACGCGCCGCTGTCGACCAGCGTCCCGCTGGGCCAGCTGTTCTTCACGATCGGCGTGCAGTTCGCGGGCGCCTCGTCCGTGGCCACGGCGCTGAACTTCCTGGTGACCATCATCACCATGCGCGCGCCGGGCATGAGCTTCTGGCGCATGCCGCTGCTGGTGTGGGCGAACTTCTCGACGTCGCTGCTGGTGGTGATCGCCACCCCGTTCGTCGCGGCGTCGCAGTTCTTCGTGCTGCTGGACCGGGCGCTGGGCTTCAACTTCTTCGTGCCCGACCGGGGAGGGGACGTGCTGATGTACCAGCACGTCTTCTGGTTCTACTCCCACCCGGCGGTCTACATCATGATGCTGCCGGGCTTCGGGATCATCTCGGAGATCCTGTCCGTGAAGGCGCGAAAGCCGATCTTCGGCTACCGCATGATGGCGTTCTCGCTGCTGGCCATCGTCGTGCTCGGGTTCACCGTGTGGGCCCACCACATGTTCGTCTCGGGCATGCAGGAGTGGATCCGCGTCCCGATGATGATCACCACGGCGATCATCGCCGTCCCCACGGGGATCAAGATCTTCTCCTGGCTGGCCACGCTGTGGCGCGGGGTGCTGCACATGGACACGCCGATGCTGTTCGCCCTGGGCTTCCTGACGATGTTCGTCCTGGGCGGGATCAGCGGCGTGATGCTGGCCATGATCCCCGTGGTCATCCACGTCAGCGACACGTACTTCATCGTCGCCCACATCCACTACGTGCTGTTCGGCGGCTCGCTGTTCACGATCTTCGCCGGCGTCTACTACTGGTTCCCGAAGATGACCGGGCGGATGTACGACGAGAAGCTCGGGAAGATCCACTTCTGGATGACGTTCATCGGGTTCAACGCGACGTTCGGCCCGATGCACCTGATCGGGATCAAGGGGATGCCGCGCCGCGTCGCCGACTACGCCGAGCAGTTCGCGGGCTGGAACCTGTTCATCTCGATCGCCTCCTTCTTCGTCGGGCTCAGCACGCTGGTCTTCGTCTACAACATGGTCTCCTCGTGGCGCGGCGGGCCGCGCGCCGAGGCCAACCCGTGGCGGGCGCTGACGCTGGAGTGGCAGGTCTCCTCGCCGCCGCCGATCTTCAACTTCGACCAGGTGCCGACGGTGGTCGGCGGGCCGTACGAGTACGGCGTGCCCGGCGCCGTCCACGGCGTGTTCGAGAAGCCCAGCGAGGTCGCCGCGACGGCCGGCGTCGGCAAGGAGTGACGCGATGAAGAAGGTCCTGGTCGTCGCCAACCAGACCATCGGCGGGTCCAAGCTGCTGGAGACCGTGCGCGAGCGCGCCGCCGGCGGCGA
>DATLOP010000244.1:0-2559 GCA_035536255.1 Solirubrobacteraceae bacterium | reverse complement strand
CAACACGACCTACGTCTCGTACGTGTGCCGGTTCCGGACCGGACGCCGCTTCCGGCTGCTGCCAGGGTCCTACGGCTACCTGCGGGCGGGGACGTACCTGCTCTACCAGTCGTCGACCGACCGGTTCTACTGCTACTCGGCCTCCCAGGTGAAGATCGAGAGCAAGAGCATCGTCGACGGCAACGTGGTGGCCGAGGACACGATCAACGCGGCGGCCAACGCCAACGACTGCCCCAAGGTCCAGCCGGTCCTGCGGGCGGTCAACGGCGAGTTCGCCTACACGGTGGACCGTCTGGGCGGCCAGCCCGTGCAGGTCGTGGCGGCCCGGCGGACGGGCAACTCGATCCTCGACCCGGGCCCCGGCGTCGAGTTCGGATCGCTGCTGCTCGCGGGCAACACGCTGAGCTGGCGCAACTCCGGCGCCCAGCGGACGGCCCTGCTGTCGCAGTAGAACGAAGTTGAGGAGACGGGACGGCCATTAGGCTCTCGCAGCCGATGGCCGTCCCGCTCTTCGACACCCGCACCCCGCTGGAGCCGCTGATGCCCGCGCTGCGCGAGCGCGCGGCCGCGGTCCTCGACGCGGGGACCTACGTCCTGGGCCCGGAGGTCGCGGCCTTCGAGGAGGAGCTCGCCGCCCACCTGGGCGTGCGCCACGTCGTCGGCGTGGCCAACGGCACCGACGCGCTGACCGTCGCGCTGCGCGCCATGGGGGTGGGGCCGGGCGACGACGTCGTCGTCCCCTCGTTCACGTTCTACGCCAGCGCCGAGGCGATCCCGCCCACCGGCGCGCGGCCCGTGTTCTGCGACGTCGACCCCGAGACGATGTGCGTCACCCCCGAAACGGTGAAGGCCGCGCTGACTCCCAAGACCAAGGCGGTCATCGCCGTCGACCTGTTCGGCAACGTCGCGCCCGTGCCGGAGATCGAGGCGCTGGGCGTGCCGGTCCTGTGCGACAGCGCGCAGGCCGCCGGCTCGACGCGCGAGGGGCGGGCCGCCGGCTCGTTCGGCACCGCGGCCACGTTCTCGTTCTTCCCCTCCAAGAACCTCGGCGGCTTCGGCGACGGCGGCGCGATCGCGACCGGCGACGACGGCGTGGCCGAGCGCGCGCGGATGCTGCGCTTCCACGGCTCGACCGACAAGGTCACCTACGAGCACGTGGGCTACAACTCGCGCCTGGACGAGCTCCAGGCGGCGCTGCTGCGGATCCTGCTCGGCCACCTCGACGAGTGGACGGCCGGGCGCCACGCGGCCGAGCGCCACTACGCCGAGGCGGGCCTGGGAGAGCTCGTGGCCGTGCCCGTCCCGGTCGAGGGGGTTGAGCCGGCCTGGCACCTGTACGTGATTCGCCACGAGCTCGCCGACGATCTCGCCGGCGCGCTCGAGCGCGTGGGCATCGGCCAGAAGGCCTACTACCGCGTGCCCGTCCACCGCCAGCCGGCGATGCTCGACTACGCGGCGGGCGTGCAGCTCCCGGCCACGGAGGAGGTCGCGCGCACCCACCTCGCGATCCCCATGAGCCCGGTGCTCGACCGCCTCGACGCGATCCAGGTCGTCTCGGCCATCCGCGAGGCCCGGGCGTAGGACCCCGCCGCGGTGCGGGCCTGGATCGACCTCACGAACTCGCCTCACGTCCTCGCGCTGCGGCCGGTCGTCGAGGTCCTGCGCGAGCGCGGATGGGAGGTGGAGGTCACCGCGCGCGACTTCGCCCAGACGCTGGAGCTGTGCCGCCGCCACGGGATCGAGCACACGGCGATCGGCCGCCACCGCGGCGGTCGCCTGGCCGCCAAGGCGCTGGGCCTGGCCTCGCGCTCGACCGCGCTCGTGCGCTGGGCGCGCGGGCGCCCGCGCTTCGACCTCGCGCTCGGCCACGGCTCCAACGACGTGATGGTGGCCGCGGCGCTGCTGCGCGTCCCGGCGATCACGACGTTCGACTACGAGTGGGCGACGGTCCAGCACAACGTCAACTGCCGCCTGGCCCGGGCGGTCGTGGTGCCCGACGCCATCCCGCCCGAGCGCCTGGCGCGCTACGGCGCCGGGCGCAAGCTGCGCCGCTACCCCGGGCTCAAGGAGGAGTACTACCTGGCCGGCTTCGAGCCCGACCCCGGCGTCCTGGACGAGCTGGGACTGGATCCGCAGGCGCCGATCGTCGTCGTGCGCACGCCGCCCGCCGTCTCGCTCTACCACCGCTTCGAGAACGACGTGCTCGGCGGCGTGCTCGAGCGCCTGCGCGGTCGCCAGACGGTCGTCCTGCCGCGCACACCCGAGCAGCGCGCGGCGCTGAGCGACGGCTTCATCGTCCCCGAGCGCGCGATCGACGCGCAGTCGCTGATCGCCTTCGCCGACCTCGTCGTCTCGGCGGGCGGCACGATGAACCGCGAGGCCGCGGCGCTCGGGACGCCGGTCTACACGACGTACGGCGGGCGCCTCGGCGGCGTCGACGAGTGGCTGATCGGCGAGGGGCGCCTGCGGCCGCTGACCGACCCGCGCGCGATCGACGTGCGCCGCCACCGCGCGGAGCGCGTCGTGACGCGGCGCGACCCGCAACTGCTGGCCGATCTC
>DATLOP010000243.1:0-13491 GCA_035536255.1 Solirubrobacteraceae bacterium | reverse complement strand
GAGCGCGCATTGCAGACGATCGGCGACTATCGCGGTGTCCACGGTCACGCGCTGCAGACAACCGCTGCCGGGCTCCGTTACTACGTCGGGAAGCACTCGGTGCTCGACGAGATCCGCGTGGGACAGCGGCTCAAGCGGCTCCCGACCATCATCGACAAGCTCTGCCGAGAGCCGAAGATGCAGCTCGCGCGAATGCACGACATCGCCGGGTGCCGGGCAGTCGTGCGCAGCGAAACGGAGGTCCGCGCCATCGCGAGGCATCTCGACCGCCGCTGGGACGTGGTGCGCCACTACGACTACATGGAGCGCCCGAAGCCCGTGTCCGGGTATCGCGCGTATCACCTCGTGGTCCAGAAGGAAGGGCACCTCGTCGAGGTCCAGTTGCGGACGATCTCGCAGCACGCATGGGCTGAGGTCATTGAGTCGACTGACCGTCGGGTCCCGACGATCGACCTCAAGTCAGGACGCGCGCCGGTCGAGGTGCTTGAGTACTATCGCCTCGGCGCCGAGCTTCTGGCCTCTCGCGAACGAGGCGACGCCGCTGACGACGACATCCTCAAGCAGTTCCGCTCCCTGCACCAGCAGGTGACGGCCTACATCTCCGAGAACACCACGCCAAATGGCTCCTGAGCGCTACTTCATCTTGATCTATGACGTCCCGAGCAGGGCGCTCGAAATCCATGAGTTCGAGCAGGACTACGCGGGCGCCGCCGACGCGTACACCGGCTTTGAGCGAGAGCATCGGAACGCTGGCGGGATGGAGGTGCTCTTGGTCGGCGCCGACTCGATCGAGACGATCAAGACGACCCATTCGCACTATTTCGCCGAGCGAGCAGACGACCTGTTTCGGCAGTTCCTCGAAGCCGAGACGGTTCCCTCGGGCGGACGCGTTCTCGCTGCTACCCAAAAGACCCGCAGGCGGAAGCGTCGGGGTCACTGAATTCCGTGATGACATCTAGCCAGCTCCGCCGGCCGGCGAATCACCGTGGGAGCTCCGACGCGTTCGACATCGATTGTCTGTCAAGCATCGAGCGGCGCTTCTAGCATCGCGCGCCTGCTCCAGGCGCACTCGCCGGACGTGCAGGCACACTCAGAGGGCAACACATTGGGCAACGAAAGCCACCGGAACGCGCCCGAGCCGGCCTGGCGATAGTCGTGCCCTAGCCGGGACCCCCGAACGGACGGCAGTCGGCCGCGACCGGGTGACGTGCTCATAATCCGCAGGACGCAGGTTCGACCCCTGCCCGGCCCATGGCGAAGTGTTTGCAAGCTGCGCAGCTGGGAGCCTCTGCCAACCGGAGGAGCGCCCCGGCTGGTCTCTCCCCGGCATCGGACGTGATGCGAGAGGAAGGGGCGACCGCGTATAAGCGGTCTCATCGAGGCCCCGTTCAGGCGGGGTTCGTCGTGGGCGGACCCGGTGGGCGCGGCCGTACGGTTGGCCCGGCCGCGCCCGCCCGGATTCGGTTACTGCATGGCCGAGTAGCGCCTCTCGGCCACCGGGGCCCGCTCACCGCGGAGCCGGCCGCGACCGGACGCGTGGATCTGGAAGGCGCCGACGTAGGCGATGCGCGGCGAGCGGGACGCGCCCGTTCTGGCGACGGTCTCCTCCCACTTCCCGTCGTTGCACTTGTAGGTGTGGGTCTTGCCCGTGGCCGCGTTCTTGACGCCGAAGCTGTAGCCGTGGTCGTAGGTGATGCTCTGGCCGGGGCTCCCGTTGGGGTTCTGCATGTTGACCGTGCAGCCCTTCTTCGCCGGCGTCCCGTTGCCGGCCGGTTGGGCCTGCGCGGAAGCCGCCAGCGTGAGGGTGAGCGCGAGCATGGCCGCGACGGCCACGAGTGTCTTCGAGATCTTCATTTCCGGGCTCCTGTCGTTGGTTTTCATTCGGTCCTCGTTGGAGACCAGAGCCTTCCCGACGACGGCCGGCGCGTCTGTCGCCCGCACGACACATGCTGTGCACGGTGCGACACAGGAAGCCACGCTCAGGTGTCGCGCGTGTGGTTCGACCCCTGCCCGGCCCACTGCTCAAGCGGGCTGCCTTCAGGTGACCTTCGCGCACGAGGCGATCACACGAAGCCGCCACGTGCCCGCAACGCTGTCGGTTTCTCGGGCTTTCGCCCTGGCGGTGAAGTTCGCCGCAGAGAACGAGGAGACCACGATCTCCTTCTCGGTCTCCGCGGTGTCTCCCACAACGGCGTATGACGCGCCGATCGCGTACTTGCCATCGGGGCAATCGACGTCGATTTCCCTCGTCGCCTCGGAATTCGTGGGGGAGTCCTCGTAGACGACCTCGAGCCCGCTGACCCCAGGCGGGCCCTGTAGCCCCTGCTTGCCTTCCAAGCCCGGCTGACCTTGCTGGCCTTGCGCACCCGTTTGTCCGGGCGCGCCGTTCTGCCCCGGGGCGCCGGCGAGCCCCGGTAGCCCGCGTATGCCCTGTCGGTTCCAGGACACCTTGCGCTCGGTGCGCGAGCAGCGCGTGCGCAGACCGACCATCCGCATGTCCCCGCCGACTCGCTTGACGCAGGCGTGCAACCTGGGATCGGGCGCACGGCGGGCGTCGGACGCCGCGTAGGCGCTGCCCCCGAGCGCGATGAAGACCCCCAGCAGACCGACGTGGTGCCGGCGCACGTACGACAGCAGCTTCTCGAACATGTCCCGTCCCCCTGTCCGGCGCGCGCTCCCCGCCCGCCCCGTAGTCAGAAACGAGGACTGTAAGCGGGGGAGCGCCGGACGGGCAAGTCGCAAGCGGAGCGAAGATCCGCCGATGGGCGGATGGTGGACGGCGCGCCGACTCCCGACGCGCGGCCGGGGGTGTGGCTTCCCCGCCTCCTGAAGGAACGCGACCGGCCGAGTCGAAACAGGGTTCGCCATGAAGCGAGCCGGCTCGACGACGCTGCCCGCCCCCGCGGGCATGAACGGTCACCAGACCCTCTCGGACTACATCCGGGACCGCTTCGACGACTTCTCGCGCTCGCAGAAGGACGTGGCCCAGTACATCGTCGACCACCTCGACGAGGCCGCCTTCCAGACGGCCGAGGCGCTGGCGCGCCGGGCCAACACGTCCTCGTCCACCGTGGTTCGCTTCAGCCAGGCCCTGGGCTTCGAGGGCTTCCCCGAGCTCCAGCAGGCCGCGCGCGACGAGTACCGCCGGCGCGGCCCGGACGCCGCCGAGAACGGGAACGGGGCGCCGCTGTTCGCGCTGGACCAGAACGAGTACGAGGCGGCGCTGGGCGCCGACCACGTCAACGTCGAGGAGACCGCGCGCAAGACGTCGCGCAGCGAGATCGAGGCGGCCATCGACGCCATCGCGTCGGCCGAGAAGGTCCTGATCGCCGGGACCGACCAGATGGCCTACTTCGCCTCCTACCTGCGCCACCTGCTGATGCTGCTCGACCACCGCGCCGAGCTGGTGGCCAGCCCCTCGCAGGACGCGCTGAACCGGATCACCCGCGTGGACGAGCAGACGCTCGTCATCGGGTTGTCGGCCGGGCGCCCGCACCCGCTGGTCATGCGCACGATGAAGCTGGCGCGCCACCGCAAGGCGCCGACGATCGCGATCGCCGACGCCACCCTCTCCGAGGTGGCCAAGCTGGCGCAGATCACGATCTACTACTCGTCCAACACGCCGGCCTTCGTGCGCTCGCACGTGGGGCTGCTGAGCGTGATCCAGGCCCTGGCCCACGGCGTCTACGCCCGTGAGGCCGAGCAGCACGCCGACCGCATCAAGGCCTTCCGCCTCAAGTAATCGCGATTGTCGGACATTGGGGGCCCCGCAGGCCGGGGCTACACTGCCGACCATGCGCGACGAGGCGACATTCCGCGTCAAGGCCGGCCTGGCCGAGATGCTCAAGGGCGGCGTGATCATGGACGTCGTCACCCCCGAGCAGGCCCGCGTGGCCGAGGACGCCGGGGCGGCGGCCGTGATGGCGCTCGAGCGGGTGCCCGCCGACATCCGGCGCGACGGCGGCGTGGCGCGGATGTCGGACCCCACGATGATCCGCGGCATCCAGGAGGCGGTGACCATCCCGGTCATGGCCAAGGCGCGGATCGGCCACTTCGCCGAGGCCCAGGTGCTGGAGGCCTTGGAGGTCGACTACGTGGACGAGTCCGAAGTCCTCACACCGGCCGACGAGGCCCACCACATCGACCAGTGGGCCTTCAAGGTGCCGTTCGTCTGCGGCGCGACCAACCTGGGCGAGGCGCTGCGGCGCATCGCCGAGGGCGCGGCGATGATCCGCTCCAAGGGCGAGGCGGGGACCGGGGACATCGTCGAGGCGGTCCGCCACATGCGCGCGATCCGCGGGGAGCTGCGGCGCCTGGGATCGCTCGACGAGGTGGAGCTGGCCAGCGCAGCCAAGGAGCTGCGCGCGCCGCTGGACTTGGTCCGAGACGTCGCGCGCGCCGGCAAGCTGCCGGTCGTGCTGTTCTGCGCGGGCGGGATCGCCACTCCGGCCGACGCCTCTCTGATGATGCAGCTGGGCGCCGAGGGCGTGTTCGTGGGGTCGGGGATCTTCAAGGCGTCGGACCCGCCGGCCCGCGCGCGGGCGATCGTCGAGGCGACCACGCACTACGCCGACCCCGAGCGGGTCGCGCGCGCGTCCGAGGGCCTGGGCGAGGCGATGTCCTCGCTGGAGGCGCGCAAGCTGGACGAGGCCCAGCTCCTCGCCCAACGCGGCTGGTGACGGCGTCTCGTCGCGCCTCGCGGCGTCCTCGGGGGTGGGCCGTGCGTGGCACTGTCCCACCCCCTGCGTCCTGGCGAGGCACGACGAACTGGACGTCACCGTGATCCCCGTGGTGGGAGTCCTGGCGTTGCAGGGGGACTTCGAGGCGCACGCGCGCGTGCTGCGCGAGCTGGGGGCCGAGCCGCGCGAGGTCCGCGTGCCGGCCGACCTGGAGGAGCTGGACGGCCTGGTCATCCCGGGCGGCGAGTCCACGGTGATGTCGCTGGGGATCGAGCGCGAGGGCCTGGCCGAGCCGCTGCGCGCGCTGGCCGGCGCCGGGACGCCGGTCCTGGGCACGTGCGCCGGCCTGATCGTGCTCGACCGCGACCACCTGGGCGTGCTCGACGTGCGCGCGCGGCGCAACGCCTTCGGGCGCCAGGTGCGCTCCTTCGAGGCCGACCTGGACTTCGACGGCGCGCCGCTGCGCGCCGTGTTCATCCGGGCGCCGTGGGTGGAGGAGGCGGGACAGAACGTGTCGGTCCTCGCGGAGCTCGACGGTCACCCCGTGGCGGTCGAGGCCGGCGGGGTCCTGGCCGTGGCCTTCCATCCCGAGCTGTCGGGCGAGCGGGTCGTGCACGAGCGGTTCCTCGCCTCGGTGCGTGGGCGAACGGCGGCCGGGTAGGGGTTGGGTTCGGTGGGGGTGGTCAGAGTTAAGCGCCGTATAGGCCCGTAAAGCTGACCACCCCTAGCCGACGAGGCCGTGGCGGACGGTGTTCTCGGTGACGACGCGGGGCTCGACGAACTGGAGCAGGTAGCCGGGGCCGCCGGCCTTGGTGCCGGTCCCGGACAGGCGGTTGCCGCCGAAGGGCTGGCGGCCGACCATCGCGCCGGTGATCGCGCGGTTGACGTAGAGGTTGCCGACGGGCGAGCGGCGCGTCACCGCGTCGATCGTCGCCGGGTTGCGGGCGAACAGGCCGCCGGTGAGCGCGAAGGGGAGGGCCTCGACGACGTCGCACGCCTCGTCCATGTCGCGGACGCGCTGGACCGCGAGCAGCGGGCCGAACACCTCCTCCTCGAGCACCGGGTGGCCGGCCGGGAGGTCGGTGACCACGGCGGGCGCGGCGAACCAGCCGGAGCCGTCCGGTACGGAGCGACGAGCCACGAGCCGCCCGTCCGCGGCCGCCCGCACCGTGTTCTCCTCGATGCGTCGTTGCGCCGCCGCCTCGATCACGGGCGGGACGTCGGTGCCGAGAGCGGACGCCTGTCCCACCACCAGCACGTCCACGGCTCCGGCCAGGCGCGAAAGCAGCGCGTCGGCCACCGCCTCGTGGACGAGCACGCGCGACGCCGCCGAGCACTTCTGGCCCGCGTACACGAAGGCCGACTCGACGATGGCCGGGACGGCGTCGTCCAGGTCGGCGTCGGAGTCCACGAGCACGCAGTTCTTGCCGCCCATCTCGGCGATCGCGCGCTTGAGGTGGGTCTGGCCGGGCGCCACCTCGGCGGCGGCCCGGACGATCTCCAGACCCACCGCGGCCGAGCCCGTGAAGGCGATCGTGTGGACCCCGGGGTGGCGCACGAGCGCGGCGCCCGTCTCGCCCTCGCCGGGCAGCAGGGCCAGGGCGTCCGGCGGGACGCCGGCCTCGCGCAGCGCGGTGACCAGCTCCAGGGCGCATCCCGGCGACTGCTCGGCCGGCTTGAGGATCGCCGCGTTGCCGGTGGCCAGCGCGGCGGCGGTCATCCCCAGCGGGATGGCCAGCGGGAAGTTCCAGGGCGAGATCACCGCGGTGACGCCGCGGGGCACGTGGCGCATCTCGTTGCGCTCGCCGGGGACCTGGAGCAGCTCGGGCGAGCGGTCGAGCGCGATCGCCTCCCGCGCGTAGTACTCCAGGAAGTCGATGGCCTCGCACACGTCGGCGTCGGCCTCCGGCCACGGCTTCGCGCACTCGCGCACGGCCAGCGCCGCCAGCTCCAGGCGCCGCGCGCGCAGGCGCGCCGCCGCGTCCACCAGAACCGCGGCGCGCGACTCGACCGAGCGAGCCGACCACTCGCGGAACCCACGCGAAGCCGCCTCCACCGCCAGACCCACATCCTCCTCGGTGGCCGTTTCCGCAAGCGCGACGACGCGGTCGGGAGCCCCCGGATCCGTGGAGACGATCGGGTCGGCGCCCGGATCGCGGCGGTCATTCCCGATCCATACGGGGACGGAGAGCGGCAGCCGGGCGTCGACCAAGGCCAGGGCGCCGGCCAGCGACGCTCGCACCGGCGCGCGCCGCAGCTCCAGCGCCGGCTCGTTGGCGAACGGCCCCAGCGTCATCCCGACGCCGCCTCCGCCTCGGCGCGGGTGTCGAACCACTGCACGCGGGTCACGAGGCCGTCCTGCAGCGTCCACAGCACGACCTGGCGCAGCTCGAGCGGCACGCCGGTCTCCTTGCCCCGGCCGCGGACCACGTGGCCGCGGCGCACGCCGGGCTCGATGGCCACCTCGCGCTGGTGCCACTCGACGTCGGGTGCCAGGTAGCCGCGCGTGGTCGAGAAGTCGCCGCGCGCCCAGTCGGCGTACAGCGCGCGGACGCGGTCGATCCCGCTCACGGCGCGGCCAGGAGCTCCTCCAGCGGGGCGCCGTGGCCCTGCTGGGCGAGGAAGCTGTCGTTGGCGGTGTTCTCGAGCAGGCGGCGGACGAGGTAGGCCATCCCGGCCACCAGGTCGCCGACCGGGCAGTACGTGCGCACGCGCAGGCCGCGCGCGGCCAGGGCGTCCTGGAGGTCGTCGCCCAGCCCGCGCAGGACCTGGAACTCGAGGTCGGCGTCGTCGCGCCCGCTGCGCCGGTGCCAGGCCAGGGCGTGGGCCACCGAGCGCAGGTTGTGCGAGGCGACGGCCACCCGCACGGCGGGCCGGGCGTCGAGCAGCCGTCGCGTCAGGGCCTCGAAGTTGCGGTCGGAGTCCGCCTTGTCCTCGAACACCGGGGCCGGCCACCCGTGCTGGCGCGCCTCGATCACCTCGTGGTCCCAGTAGGCGCCCTTGACCAGGCGCACGGTCAGCGGCGAGGCGCGCGGGTGCTCGCCCGCCCAGGCCAGGATCCGGTCCAGCTGCTCGGGCGAGTCGCGCAGGTAGGCCTGCAGGACCAGGCCGGCCGATGGCCCGTCGGCGAACTCCGGCGCCGCCAGGAGCTCGAGCACGAGCTCCAGGACGGCGTCGCGCGAGTCCAGCGACTCCATGTCGATGTGCAGGTGGGCGTCGTGCTCGCGCGCCTGGCGCAGCAGCGGCAGCAGGCGCTCCGCGGCGTCGCGCTGGCCGCGCTCCGGGGCGTCGGGGCGCAGCAGCGGGGTGAGCGCCGAGACCTTCACCGACAGGTTGGCGCGCGGGATGGGGCCGGCCGCGTCGCGCTCGAGGATCGGCCGCCCCGGCCAGCCGCCGTGGGCCGCGGAGAGCTCCTCCAGCGCCCGCGCGCAGCGCTGCGCGTAGCGGTCGGCCTCGGGCGCGGTCACCGTCGCCTCCCCGAGCAGGTCGACCGAGGTCCCGACGCCCCGGCGCCACAGCGTTCGCAGCAGCCCCACGACCTCGCGCGGCGTCTCGCCGACGATGAAGCGATGGGCCATGTGCCGCACCCCGGCGGCGGCCGCGGTCCCCAGGGCCGCGCGGCCGGCCCGCGAGTCGGCCATGCGCAGCGCCGCCTCCAGCGGCGGCGGACGGTCGGGCACCTCGTCCAGGAACCCGGCCAGGTGGCGCGCCAGGTCGTCCACGCCCCGGCACGCGGGGACGACGTCGACGAAGCGGAAGATCGCCGCCCGCAGCTCGCCGTCCTGCGCGGTCAGCTCCATCGCCTTCTCGTCCAGCGAGCGCAGCGGGTGGCGCGCGGCGGAGGGGAACGCCTCGGCGATCTCGCGCCCGATCGTCTCTATCTCCCCCTGCAGTGCGTCCACGGAGTCCAGGCTACGCCGGTCCGCGCGCGATCACGAGCATGCGGTCGCGGACGTCCGGCGCCCACATCCGGCCGGCGATCCCCACGCGCTCGGCCGCGCGCACGAGCGCGCGCCCGGCGGGCTTGGAGTAGCCCTCGATCCGCGACAGGTAGTAGCCGACTCGGAACGCCTTGGGCTGGGTGCCGGCCTCGAGCACCGAGAACCCGTGGCGCTCCAGCAGCCCGCGCAGGCTGGACCGCGTGAAGTACTGCACGTGGGTGGGGATCACCGACCACCACCGCGCGCCCATCGCGCGGGCCAGGCGGCTGCCCGCGTCGGGGACCATCAGGCACACCACGCCCCCGGGTGCGAGCAGCCCGGCGATCCGGTCCAGCGCGTCGCCCGGGCGCGGCAGGTGCTCGATCACGTCGCCCAGGACGACGGCGTCGAAGGACCCCGCGGGCAGGTCGGCCTCGAAGAGGTCCGCGGTGCGGACGTCGAGGCCGAGCCGCGAGCGCGCGAACTCGGATGCGAACCCGCTCGGCTCGACACCCACGGTCTCCCAGCCGCGGTCGCGGGCCTCCGCGAGGAGGAACCCGACCCAGCAGCCGAGGTCCAGGAGGCGAGGCCGCTCGGAGGATCCTCGGTCGCGACCGGCCGGCCCGCCCACGTGGCGCTCGACCCGCGCCAGGACCGCCGCCGCCGACGCCCGCTGACCGGCCTCCTCGCCCACGTAGTCGTCGGATGCGGCCTCGCCGTAGGCCTCCCCGAGCTCGGCCTCGGAGGGCATCGGCTCGACCTGCATGTGCCCGCAGCGCGCGCAGCGCACGACGTCCGCCAGCGCGGTGCCGTAGCGGTCGGTGGTGGGGATGAGGCCCGGCGCGCCCATCTCGCCGGCGACGCGCAGGTGCGGGCGCAGCGGGCCGCCGCCGCACGCCGCGCAGCCCGTGTGCAGGACGGCTGCCACCGGCAGGAGCCTAGCCCAGGCTCCTCTACACTCCGCCTGCCCCCGGGCGGGAAAGAGCATGGCCGAGGCACAGCCGACAACCCTTCCCGTGGCGCGCTCGCTCGAGCTGCTGAGCGTCGTGGCCCCGATGTTCAACGAGGAGTCCACGGCCGAACGCTTCTACGAGCGGGTGTGCGCCGCGCTGGACGGGCTTCCCTTCGAGCTGGTCGTCGTGGACGACGGCTCCACCGACGGCACCCCGGCGATCCTCGACCGCCTGGCCGCCGCCGACCCGCGCGTGCGCGTCGTCTACCTGTCGCGCAACTTCGGCCACCAGACGGCGATCACCGCCGGCCTGGACCACGCGCGCGGCGACGCCGTGGTGATGATCGACGCCGACCTCCAGGACCCGCCCGAGACGATCCTCGCCCTGCTCGAGCGCTGGCGCTCGGGCGCCGACGTCGTGTACGCCGTGCGCGCCAGCCGCACCGGCGAGACGCGCTTCAAGGTGGTCACGGCGCGCTGGTTCTACCGCCTGATGTCCACCCTGTCCGACGTCGAGCTGGCCCACGACGCGGGCGACTTCCGGCTCATGGACCGCCGCGCGCTGGACGCCCTGCTGTCCATGCGCGAGCGCAACCGCTACCTGCGCGGCATGACCGTGTGGGTCGGCTTCACGCAGGCCGCCGTCACCTACCAGCGCGACGCGCGCTACGCCGGCGAGACGAAGTACACGCTGCGCAAGATGCTGCGCTTCTCGCTGGACGCCATCTCCTCGTTCTCGCACCTCCCGCTGCAGGCGGCCACCGTGCTGGGCTTCCTGTTCTCGCTCGTCGCCTTCGCGGCGATCCCCGTCGTGCTCGTGCTCAAGGCCGTCGGCTCCTACCTGCCCGGCTTCACGTCGATCACCGTGGTGATCCTGCTGCTGGGCGGGATCCAGCTGATCGCGATCGGGATCATCGGCGAGTACGTGGGCCGGATCTACGACGAGGTCAAGCGCCGCCCGCTGTACCTGGTCCGCCAGCGGCGCAATGTCGACGCGCCGGCGCGCGAGCCCGAGCCCGCCGAGCCCGAGCACGCCGAAACCTGGTGAGGGTCGCGGTCGTCGGAGCCGGGGTGGCGGGGCTCACCGCCGCCTACCGGCTGGGGCGCGACGGGCACGCGTGCGACGTCTACGAGCGCTGGCCCGGCCTGGGCGGCCAGGCGGCGACGATCGACGCCGGCGACGGCGTGCTCGTCGAGCGCTACTACCACCACCTGTTCATGAGCGACGTCCACATCGCGGCCCTGTGCGGCGAGATCGGCCTGCCCGACGAGCTGGAGTGGCGCCCGTCGAAGGTGTCGATCTTCACCCAGGGCGCCAGCCACCCCTTCACCACGCCGATGGACCTGCTGCGCTTCAAGCCGCTGTCGCCGTGGGCGCGCGTGCGGATGGGCGCGGCGGTCGTCGCGCTCCAGCGCCGCCACCGCAGCGTCGAGCCGTTCGAGGACATGGCGGCGCGCGACTGGATCGTGCGCCACATGGGCCGGGAGGTCTACGAGGTGGTGTGGGGCCCGCTGCTGAGAGCCAAGTTCGGCGAGCGCTGCGCGGACCGGGTGTCGATGGCGTGGCTGTGGAGCAAGCTGACCCTGCGCCGCCAGATCAAGGGCAAGCAGGCCAAGGGCGAGCTGCTCGGCTACCCGCGCACGTCGTTCGAGACGATCTTCCGCCGGCTGGCCGACGTCATCGAGGAGCAGGGCGGGCGGGTGCTCATCGACCGCCCGGCCCAGCGCATAGCGCGCGAGGCCGAGGGCTTCGCGATCACGCCGGGCGCGCCGGGCTCCTTCCGCGCCGGGCACGACCCGCGGGGCTTCGAGGCGGCGGGCGAGCCCGAGGCCTACGACGCCGTCCTGGTCACGACCCCGTCCGACGTCTTCGAGTCGCTGCTGGACCCGCGCCTGGCCGAGGAGGTGGGGGAGGACTACCTGGGCCGCGTGCGCGGGGCCGAGTACCACACGGCGCTGTGCGTCCTCGTGGAGATCGACCGCCAGGTCACCGACTCCTACTGGACCAACATCTGCGACGCCGGCATCCCGTTCATCGGCGTCATCGAGCACACCAACTTCGTCGAGCCCGAGCGTTACGGCGGCCGGCGCTTCCTCTACGTCGCCAACTACGTGGAAGCGGACGACCCGCTGCTCGACCTCGACCTCGACGGCCTGCTGGACGCCTACGACCCGGGGCTGAGCCGGGTGTCCGCGCGCTGGTCGCGCGACGCCGTCAAGCGGGCCTGGCGCTTCGTCGAGCCGGCGGCCCAGCCGATCGTCACGGCGGGCTACCTGCGGCGGATGCCGCCCCTGCGCACCCCGGTGCCCGGGCTGGTGCTGGCCAACACGACGCAGGTCTATCCCGAGGACCGCGGGACCAACTACGCGGTGCGGCTGGGCGACGACGCGGCGGCGGCGCTGACGTCGGCCGGCGCGGGCGCTCAGCGCCCGGAGCCCTCCAGGGCCGGCTGAGGCGTCCGCCGCGGCGCTCTCCCCTCGGAGGCGGCGGCGAGCAGGGCGTCGGTCTCGCGCGCGGCGCGCTCCCTGGTCAGCTCGCGGGCGCGGCGCAGGCCCGCGGCGCGCAGGCGCTCGCGCTCGGCCTCGTCGGCCACCGCCCCGACGACGGCGTCGGCGATCGCGCGCTCGTCGCCGGGGTCGACCAGCCGCGCCGCCCCGGCGCACGTCTCGGGCAGCGCGCCCGAATCGCCGGCCACGACCGGCGTGCCCGACGCCAGCGCCTCCAGGACGGGCAGCCCGAAGCCCTCGTCGCGCGACGGGAAGGCGAAGGCGCGGGCGCCCGCGAACAGGCCCGGGAGCAGCGCGTCGGGCACGTAGCCCAGCGATCGCACGCCGGGCGCCGCGCCCGCGGCTCGCATGTACGGCCGCTCGCCGCCGGCGGCCACGAGGTCCACGCCCTCCGCGGCCAGGCGCCGCGCGGCGAGCGCCAGCGCGCCCGGGTTCTTGCGCCCGTAGCGCGTCGACAGCGTCAGGACGTACGGGCGCGACAGGCCCAGCGCCGCCGCCGCGGCCGGCGCGTCGGCGTCCGGGCGAAACCGCGCGCCGACCCCGCCGGCCACGACCGCGATGCCCGCGGGGTCCACGCCGGTGGCGGCGGCGATCTCGCGCCGCGAGAACTCGGACACCGTGATCAGCAGCCGCGCGCGGCGGGCCGCCCGCGGGACCACCGCGCGCTGCCAGCGCACGTAGGCCGGCGAGTACCACTCGGGATGGCGCAGGGCGGCCACGTCGTGCAGCAGCAGCGCGTTGCGCGGCCAGGCCAGCGGGGCCAGGTTGGCCGGGGAGTAGACGACCGCGGCGCGCCGGGCCGCGGCCAGCGCGGGCAGTGCCGCCTGCTCCCACAGCTGGCCGGCGCCGTGGGCGAGCGCTCGCGGCGGTCGGGCCACCGCGTAGGCGCCCGGCCGCAGGGCGGGCAGGCGGGCCGCCATCTCGCGCGCCCAGCGCTCGACGCCCCCGAGCTGCGCGCGCGCCGCCGCGCGCCCGTTGACGACGATGAGGCCGGACATTGCGCTGTCATACTCGATCCGTGCGGATCGCCGTGGCAGCCGACGAGCGGACGGGGGTCGCCGAGGCGGTGTCGCGCGAGCTGCGCGAGCGCGGTCACGAGGTGGTCGAGCACGGCGCCCTGGCCGACTCCGAGCGCGACGACTGGGCCTGGGCCAGCGAGGCCGCGGCCCGCGACGTGGCCGACGGGCGGGCCGACCAGGCGGTCGTCTGCTGCTGGACCGGGACCGGCGCGTCGATCGCCGCCAACAAGGTCGCGGGCGTGCGGGCCGCCCTGTGCGGGGACGCCGCCACCGCTTCGGGCGCGCGCCGCTGGAACGACGCCAACGTGCTGGCGCTGTCGCTGCGGTCTACCTCGCAGGCGGTGCTGGAGGAGATCCTGGAGAGCTGGTTCAACAGTGCGGCGAGTGAGGAGGCCGACGACCGGGCGAACGTC
>DATLOP010000242.1:0-5110 GCA_035536255.1 Solirubrobacteraceae bacterium | reverse complement strand
GGCCGCCCGCCGCGCCGCCCGCGGCGGCGGTCCCCGCCACGGTCCCGGCCGCCGAGCCGGCGGCGCCGGCGCCGCCGCCGGCGGCCGCGCCGCCGACCTGCCAGGCCAGCAGCTGCTTGAGCGCGAGCAGCGGGCCGACGGGGAACACCGCGGCCAGCGCCTTGTTGGTGTCGCGCAGCTGGCGCTTGAAGGCGGCGCAGCGGTCGCACTGCTTGACGTGCCGGCGCACCGGCGGGCTGACCTTCTTCAGGCCCTCGGCCACCTCGCCGAGCTCCAGGCGGACGTCCTCGCAGGACATCTGGCGGGCCTCGGCGGCCTCGGCCAGCGCCACCCGGGCGCGCACGAGCAGCGACTTCACGCTGGGGACGGTGGTGTCCATGGCCTCGGAGATCTGCTCGTAGGACAGCGCGTCGATCTCGCGCAGCAGCAGCGCCGTGCGCTGGGTCTCGGGCAGGCCGCGCACGTCGACGAGCAGGAGCCGGAAGTCCTCGCGCCTGTGGACCTTGTCGGCCGTGGTCGCCCCGTGCTCGGACAGGTGGACGTCCATCGAGTCCACGCCGATGGCCCGGGTCCGGCGCAGGTGGTTGAGCGAGCGGTTGCGCGCGATCCGGTACAGCCAGGGCCGCACGTTGAGCGGGCGGTCGTCGGCCTGCATGGCGTTGAACGCGGCGGCGAAGACCTCCTGCAGGACGTCCTCGGCGTCCTCGCGCGAGCCGAGCATGTGGCGGCAGAACGCGAGCAGCCGGGACTGGTACCGGCCCATGAGCGCCTCGAAGGCGTGGTGGTTGCCGCGCCGGATCAGCGCGACCAGCCGCTCGTCGGACTGGAGCCGGAGCAGGGGCGACCGCCCGTGTATGCCGGCGACGCCGGCGTGCTTCAGTGCTGAGACTTCCACGCGTGTACGAGTCCCTTCCCCTCGAAGGACACGGTAGCAACGCCTGAGTTGCGCCTCTACAGTGTCCGCCCAGCGCGCCCGGGTGGCGTAATGGCAGGCGCACGCCGGCTTAAACCCGGCTGTCCCCCTCGTGGGACGTGTGGGTTCGAATCCCACCCCGGGCATGGAGGGGACATTAAGCCTCTGTTACGCGCGCGCGAACCTAGCCCCGCAAGGAGCGGTTCGCCTTTGACACGCGGAAGATCGCACTGCTAGCTTCGGCGCCGGTCGTGCGGGCGGAACAGGGGGTGCCTCCGCGGCCCGGAGAGATAGTTGCGCACGACGAGCGTCATCGGCCGCGTCGCGGCCGTGGGAGCAGTGATCGTGGCGGCAGTGGCCGTCGCGGTCGTGCTGCTCAGCAACGGGGGCGGCGAGCGCACGTACACCCTGCACTTCCAGAACGCGGCGCAGCTCGTCAAGGGCAACCTCGTCCAGGTCTCCGGCCGGCCCGTGGGCGACGTCCGCGACATCTCCCTGACCGACGACGGCCAGGCCAAGGTCCAGATCCGCATCAAGGACGACGCCTACGCCCTGCGCGAGGGCACCCGTGCGGTCGTCCGCGCCTCGTCGCTGTCGGGGATCGCGAACCGCTACATCGACCTCCAGCTTCCCCCCGGCACCGCGCGCAAGATCCCCGACGGCGGCACGATCCCCCAGCGCTACACGACGACCGCCGTCGACCTCGACGAGATCTTCAACGTCTTCGACCCGGACACCCGCAAGGGGCTGGTCGAGGTCATCCGCGGCTTCGCCACCACCTACGCCGGCAAGGAGAAGCAGGCGAACGCGGCGATCGTCTACCTCAACCCCTCCCTGGCCGCGACCTCGCGCCTGTTCCGCGAGCTGACCTACGACAAGCCCGAGCTGCGCAAGTTCGTCACCGAGTCGGCCGACCTCGTGTCCGACGTCGCCGAGCGCCGCGACGACCTGGCGGGCCTGGTCCGCAACCTCAACGCGACCACGGCGGCGATCGGGGCGCAGCGCGACGCGCTGGCCGAGGCCATCCAGCGCCTGCCCGACTTCATGCGCCGCTCGAACACGACGTTCGTGAACCTGCGCCAGACCCTGGCCGAGCTCGAGCCGCTGGTCGACGAGTCCAAGCCCGTGGCCCGGCAGCTGCGCCCGTTCCTGCGCGAGCTGCGCCCCCTGGCCCGCAACGCGCGGCCCACCATCCGCGACCTCTCCAACCTCGTGCGCCGCAGCGGGGCCAACAACGACCTGACCGAGCTGACGCGCACCAACGTGCCCGTCCGCGACATCGCGATCGGCCCGGTGACCCGCAACGGCGAGACCCGGGAGGGCGCCTTCCCGGCCTCCACCCGCGCGCTGGCCGGCGCCACCCCCCAGCTGGGCTTCGCCCGCCCCTACGCGCCCGACCTCATCGGCTGGTTCAACGACTTCTCCCAGACCGGCTACTACGACGCCAACGGGTCGGTCGGCCGCGTGGCCCTCAACCTGAGCGCGTTCACGATGGACCCGACCGGCAGCCCCCAGTTCCCGCCGCTGGCGCCCAACGAGGTGGCCGCCTCGATCACCAGCGCCGCGACGCTGAACCAGAACCGCCGCTGCCCCGGCTCCCTGGAGCGCCCGCGCGACGGGTCCAACCCGATCCGCAACGAGGTCTGCGACCCCAACGACGGGATCCCCGGGCAATGAGGCGGATCCTGGCCACCGGACTGGTCATCGCCGCGGCCGGCGCCTTCGCGCTGCTGGCCGGCGGCGCCAAGGAGGGCGCCGGCAACCCCCGCTACTGGATCCAGCTCGACAACGCCTTCGGCCTGATCGAGGGCGCCGACTTCAAGATCGGCGGCGTGCGGGCCGGGAAGCTGACCCAGATGAAGCTCGACCGCACCAACAAGAAGGCGCTGGTCGAGTTCGAGGTCGACAAGTCGGCCGGCGAGTTCTCCGACCTGCGCGAGGACGTCTACTGCGAGACGCGCCCCCAGTCGCTGATCGGCGAGTACTTCATCGACTGCCAGCCCGGCCGCGGGGCCAAGCTCAAGCCCGGCTCGACGATCCCGGTGGAGCGGACGTTCACGACGATCCCCGCCGACCTCGTCAACAACATCCTGCGCCTGCCCCAGCGCGAGCGCCTGCGGATCATCCTCAACGAGTTCGGCACGGGGCTGGCCGCCCGCGGGGACGACCTCAACCAGGCCGTGCGCCGCGGCGTCCCCGCCCTGCGCGAGACCGACCGCCTGCTGGCCGTCCTGGCCCGCCAGAACCAGGTCATCGCCAACCTCGTGCGCGACGGCGACGCGGTCGTCACCGCGCTGGCCAACAACCGCGAGAACGTCGGGCGCTTCGTCGTGGAGGCGCGCGACACCGCGCGCGCGTCGGCCAACCGCCAGGCCGAGCTGGCGGCGACGTTCAACCGCCTCCCGCGCTTCCTGGCCAAGCTCGAGCCGGCGATGCGCGAGCTGGGGCGCGTGGCCGACGCCCAGACGCCGGCCCTGCGCGACCTGCACGCCAGCTCGGGCCAGCTCGAGCGCTTCTTCGACAACCTCGGCCCGTTCGCCGAGGCCAGCCGTCCCTCGTTCCGCTCCCTGGGCGACGCCTCGCGGATCGGCCGCCAGGCGGTCACCGCCCTGCGCCCGACGGTGGCCGAGCTGCGCCGCTTCGCCCGCCACACCCCGGAGCTGGGCAAGAACCTGGCCATCGTCCTCGAGGACCTCGCCGACCGCGATCGCGCGGTGAAGAAGGACCCGCGGGCGCCCGGCGAGAACACGGGCTGGAACGGCCTGGAGAACATCCTGGGCTACGTCTTCTGGCAGTCCCAGGCCATCAACGTCTTCGACCGCAACGGCTACATCCTCAAGGTGGCGGTGTACGACAACCACTGCACGCGCTACTGGGGGATCGAGTCGGTCCGCGCCGATCCGGAGGGCCACGAGCACTGCGCCTCCGCGCTCGGCCCGACCCAGCCCGGCATCAACGCCCCCGACACCAGCAACCCGCCCGGCTCGACGGCGCGCTCCACCGAGCGGATCAACCGCGACGCCGACGTGATCGACGCCGCGCGCAACGCGGCCGGCCCGGTGCCGCAGCCCGGCCAGGGCCCGGCCTCCGGCGCGCCCGGGTCGCAGGGCCCGGCACGCCCCCGCCCGCCGATCGACCTCGGGCGGACGATCGACCAGGTCCTCGGCGGCCTCAACCTCCCGCTGCCCAACGCCGGCGGCGCGCTCGACCAGACGCTGCCGAACAACGGAGTCCGGCCCGACACCGCCGGCCAGCTCCTCGACTACCTCCTGGGCTCATGAGGCGCGGCCAGGGATCCATCGTCGCCAACCCGGTCCTGGTCGGCGCCGTGACCACGCTGGTCACGGTCGTGGCCGTGTTCCTGGCCTACAACGCCAACAACGGCCTGCCCTTCGTGCCGACGCGCCAGATCAACGTCGACGTGTCCAGCGGCTCGAACCTCGTGCGCGGCAACGAGGTGCGCGAGGGCGGGTTCCGCATCGGCGTGGTGGAGACGATCGAGGCGGTGACGCTGCGCGACGGGCGCACGGTCTCGCGCCTGCGCCTGAAGCTCGACAAGAAGGTCGGCGACGTCCCGGCCGACACGCGCGTCGTCGTCCGGCCGCGGTCCGCGCTGGGCCTGAAGTACATCGCCCTGGAACGCGGGCGCTCCAAGCGCAACCTCCAGGACGGCGACACGATCCCGATCACCCAGACGAACGTCCCCGTGCAGTTCGACGACGTCTTCAAGATCTTCGACGACCCGACGCGCCAGGCCTCGCAGGAGAACCTCGGCATCTTCGGCAACGCGTTCACCGGGCGCGGCGTGGACCTCAACGCGACGATCGGCGAGCTGCCCGAGACGTTCCGCTACCTCGCGCCGGTGGCCCGCAACCTGGCCGACCCGCGCACCAACATCGGCCGCTTCTTCCGCGAGCTGGGCGACACGGCGCGGGTGATCGCGCCCGTGGCGGGCGTGAACGCCCAGCTGTTCACCGACATGGCGATCACCTTCGAGGCCATCTCGCGCGACCCGGCGGCGCTGGAGGCGACGATCGCCAAGTCGCCGCCCACCCTGGACGAGGCCATCCGCTCGTTCCGCGTCCAGCGGCCGTTCCTGCGCGAGACGGCGGAGTTCTCCGAGGACCTGCGCGGCGCCACCCGCGAGCTGCGCGGGGCGCTGCCGATCATCAACCCGGCCCTGGAGGAGGGCACCCC
>DATLOP010000241.1:0-7913 GCA_035536255.1 Solirubrobacteraceae bacterium | reverse complement strand
GCCCGGCGCGGACGCGGCGATCGGCGACGCCGACGGGCCCGACGACTTCAAGGCCGCCGACGTCGTGGCCACCGCGGCGGTGGCCGGGGCGATCTTCGGCGTGGGCGGCGGGACGGAGCTGAAGTCGGCGCTGGCCCTGCAGGCCGCCCGCGCTCGCTTCGGACCCACGCGGGGCGAGCGCGTGTGGCGGGACTTCCGCTCCGTCGACGATCCGGAGGCCGCCACCACGGTCCACGGGCGCCGCTTCCCCTACGCCCTGCACCCGCGCCGGCGTCGCGGGCTCGCCCTGCCCGACCCCGGCTCCCTCACCATCCCCCCGACGATTCGCCAAGCGGAGGCGCCGGGGGCGTCGGCCACCAGCGTGCTCGGCCTCCCGCGCGCGCAGTCCAACGCGCTGCTCGTGTCGGCGCGGGAATCCGCGTCCGGCCGGCCGCTGGCCGTGTTCGGCCCCCAGACCGCCTACTTCTCGCCCCAGGTGCTGTTCGAGCAGGACGTGCACGCCCCCGGCTACGACGCCCGCGGCGTGGCCTTCCCCGGCGTCAACCTCTACGTCCAGCTGGGCCGCGGTCGCGACTACGCGTGGAGCGCGACCACCTCGGCGCAGGACGTCGTGGACACGTTCGCGGTGGAGCTGTGCGACGCGACGCACTACCGCTTCCGCGGCCGCTGCCGCGCCATCGAGGTGCTCGAGCGGACGAACTCCTGGCAGCCCAACACCGCCGACCCCACGCCGGCCGGCTCGGAGACGCTGCGGATCGAGCGCACCGCGCTGGGCATCGTCGTGGCCCGCGGCACCCTGCGCGGCAAGCCCGTGCTCTTCACGCGCCTGCGCAGCACGTACGGGCACGAGGCCGAATCGGGCCTCGCGTTCTCGTACTTCAACGACCCGACGAAGATCCGCGGGCCGCAGGACTTCCAGCGCGCGGCGGCGCTCGTCCCGTTCACCTTCAACTGGTTCTACGTCGACTCCCGCCACATCGCCTACCAGAACGCCGGCGCGAACCCGCGCCGGCCGCCGCACGTGGACCCCAGCCTGCCGACGCTGGCCAGCCACGTGTGGCGCGACTGGGATCCGAGCGACACGACGCGCTCGCTGGTCGAGAGCTCGACGCCCCCCGCCGCCCACCCCAGCGCGGTCGACCAGGCCTGGTTCGCGGACTGGAACGGAAAGCAGGCCCGCGGCTACGGCGCGGCCGACGGCAACTGGGGCTATGGCCCCGTCTACCGCTCCAACCTGCTGGAGGACCGGGCCCGGAACCTGGTCCTCGGCCGGCGCAAGACCACGCTCCCCGCCCTGGCCGAGGCGATGGCCGATGCCGCCACGGTCGACCTGCGCGGGGCCAAGGTCCTGCCCTGGGCGCTGCGGGTGCTGGGGCCCCAGCGCGATCCCGCGCTGCGCGACGCGGTCGCGCGCCTGACCGCCTGGTCGCGCGCCGGCGCGCACCGCCGCGACGCCGACGGCGACGGGACCTACGAGCACTCCGAGGCGATCCGCATCATGGACGCCTGGTGGCCGCGGTGGCTGAGCGCGCAGTTCGAGCCCGTGCTGGGGACCGAGCTCTTCCGCGCCATGTCCTCGGTGCACGAGCTCGACAACCACCCCAACAACCACGGCGACCACGTGGGTTCGGCCTGGCAGGGCGGTTGGTACTCCTTCGCCCAGAAGGACCTGCGCACGCTGCTGCGCGCCCGGGTGCGCGGGCGCTGGTCCCGGGTCTACTGCGGCTCCGGACGCCGCGGCCCCTGCCGCGGCGCCCTCGTGCGTTCGCTGAAGGCGGCGCTGAGCGTCGCCCCCGCGCAGCTCTACCGCGACGAGGTGTGCGCGGAGGCGGGCCGCGCCGGGGACCAGGGTTGCTTCGACTCGATCTGGCACCGTCCGCTGGGCGGGATCACGCAGCCGCTGATCCCCTGGCAGAACCGACCCACCTTCCAGCAGGTCGTCGAGTTCCCGACGCGGCTGCTGCGCTGACCCAACGCGGGTAGGAGGAAGGGATGGACCACCGCTCCGCCACGCCCGAGGAGCTCCCTCCGCTCACGCTGAGCGTGCTGCGCGAGCTCGACCTCGCCGAGCCCCTGACTCCGGGTGGCGCGGCGCACATCTCCGCGGCCAGCGGCGTCGCGCGCCGCGGCGACTTCGTCTACGTGATCGGCGACGACGAGCTCGGGTTGGGCGTCTTCCGGCTCTCGAAGGAGGCGCCGGGCGAGCTGCGTCCGGTCCTGAGCGGGCAGCTGAGCGCCGACCCCGACGAGCGCAAGGCCGAGAAGCCCGATCTCGAGGCGCTCACGCTGCTGCCTCCGTTCGACGGTCGGGCCTACGGCTCGCTGCTCGGCCTCGGGTCGGGGTCCAAGCCCCAGCGCGAGCGCGGCTTCGTCTGGGGGCTGGCTGCGGACGGCTCGCTCGAGGGAGAGCCGACCGAGCTCGACCTCTCCCCGCTGTACGAGCGGCTGCGCGAGACCGCGCCCGAGCTGAACATCGAGGGCGCCTCGGCGCTCGGGGACCGGCTGTGGCTGTTCCACCGCGGCAACACCGAGCAGGGCGTGAACATCGTCGCGGAGGTGCCGCTGGGCGACTTCGTCGAGGACGTGCGAGGGGACGGGCGGATCCAGTGCGGCGAGACGGTGCGCACCCGTGCCTACGAGCTCGGCGAGCTCGACGGGGTGCCGCTGACCTTCAGCGACGCCACCCCCCTGGCGGACGAGCTGGTCGTGTTCACGGCCTCGGCCGAGCCCGGCTCCGATCCCCACGGGACCGACGGTGCGATTCGCGGCTCGGTGGTGGGCACGATCGACGACGAGGGCCGCGTCGACCGGCTGCGCACGATCGACCGCCAGTGGAAGGTCGAGGGCATCTACGCCTCGATCGACGCGCGCGTCATCGACTTCCTGTTCGTCTGCGACCAGGACGACCCGGACACCGCCTCCCCGCTGCTGTCCGCCGCGATGCCGATCGAGTCGCGCTTCGAGGGCGCGATGTAGCTGCCTGCTGCCGCTCAGCTGCGCGGCTCGAGCATGACCACCGGCAGCTCGCGGGTGGCGATGTCGCGGTAGTGGTCGTAGCCGTGGTACATCGCGACGAAGCGCGGCCACAGCGTCGCCGCCTCCTCGGGCGTGGCTTCGCGGCCGCTGACCGGATGCACGGCGCCGTTGACCAGCACGTCGGCGTCCGGTCGCGCCTGGAGGTTGAGCCACCATGCGGGCGGGCGCTCGGAGGCGGCGTTGGAGGCGACGACGGCGAACCGGTCGTCGTGGCGCAGGTAGAACATCGGCGACTCGCGCCTCTTGCCGCTGCGCCGGCCCACGGTGCGCAGCACGAGTACCGGCACGCCGAGGAACCGGCTGCCGACTCGTCCGCGCGTCCGGCGCACCAGCCACGCATGCGCCCGCGTGGTCAGCGAGCTTCCCGGCCGGTGGGCCAGCCGCGGGCTCACGCGGGCCCAGAGGCCAGCCAGGGGGGACATGGCGCCGGAGGTTACAAGCTGGGGCTCAACGGTCGGTCGGGCCGAAGGGTCACCGAGCCCGCACGCGCCGCAGCCCGGTCACGCGGCTGCCGCGCAGCCCACTGACGACCCGGAAGCTGCCGCGTTCGACGACCCGTCCGCCGACGCGGAAGCGATAGGAGTAGCCCCGGGTCCCGCGCCGGGTCGAGTAGTCGTAGAACTCATAGGCGTAGTCGTCGGCGAACGTCTCGAGCATCCAGCCGCGGCCCGACCCCACGAGCCGCGCCTCCGTGGACTGGCACTGGTCGTGGCCGCCGACCGAACGCGTGCGCCCGCCGCCGGTCACCTCGAAGCGCACGGCCGCCCGGGGCGCGGTGTCGCAGTCTGCGGGGTGCAGGTCGAACGACAGGTACGCCGCGCCGTCCGCGGTGAAGCGCTGGACGGCGCCGAGCAGGGCGCCGTCGCTGTGGTCGGTCGCCGCGGAGGCCGGGAAGGCCAGCGAGGCGAGGACGAGGGCTAGCGCGGCTCGGGCGGCCGGCGCCACCAGCTCTCCTCCGGGGTTCGCCCGCACGGCGGGTAGTTGTCGTAGTCGGAGCTGTCCCAGGTCAGGCAGGAGTCCTGCGACGTCTGGAACACGGTGTCGCCCTGGGCGAACATCGAGCCCTGCGGGCAGGTGGGGAAGGCGCGGAACGACCCGACGGCGTCGTAGGTGACGGGGCGACCGGGCGCGCCCGCGTTCGCGCCCCAGCAGTTGTTCGAGCCCTCGCCGTCCCACAGGAAGTCGACCCCGTTGCGGTCGGGCATGCCGTCGGGCCGGACCCCCATCCGGTTGCCGGTGATCTGGTTGTCGTGGTTGACGTCGTACTCGCGCGGGAGGTCGGACTGCCCGGTCGAGTCGGTGCCGCGGATCTCGGTCTCGGCCATCAGGTACGCGAGCACGATGCCGTAGCGCCAGTTGTCGTAGACGAGGTTGTCGCGGACGAGGTTGGCGTTGCCGTTGACGACCATCCCGGTCCCGACCGGCACGGGGAAGGTCGAGCAGACGAGCTTCGGGTCGCGGGCGTGGAACGGCCACGTCATGCCGGTGGCCGGGTCGACGCAGCGGCGCGTGCTCTCGGGGCCGTAGATGTCCATGTTGTTCGAGGAGATCTGGTTGCGCTCCCACTTGGCGCAGTTCTGCGGCATCCCCGGATGGCCGGGGACGATCGAGTCGGTGACCATCCCGGCCGCGTTGTCGCGGAACTTGCTGTGGTGCACCCACACGCCGTTGCCCGCCGTGCCCGAGTAGCCGAGGTTGTTGTCGTGGGCATCGACGTGGCGGATCTCGATGCCGTAGCGGCAGCGCCCGTTGACCACGGCGGGCTCGGGCCCCGATCCGGGATAGACGCCGGAGTCGCCCGCGCCGTACGTGTCGATGCGGTCGTAGAGCCCCTGGTCGGAGGTGAACGACAGCACGCCGTACTCCTTGACCCACCGCGTCACCAGGTCCTGGAGGATGAACCCGTTGGTCTCGTGGACGTAGACGTTGTTGGCCTCCGAGTACTGGAGGGTCACGTTCTTGAGGTAGAAGCCGTCCGCCCGATCGGCGCGGATCGCGTTGAGCTTGCGCTGGTCGTTCTCGATGACGACGTCGGTGGGACGGCGGCCGAGCCCCTCGATCTGGAGGTTGCACCTGCGGTCGCAGCGCCGGTCGGGGTCGTTGGGGTCGTCGCCGACGACCGCGATCAGGTTCTCCATGTGCGGGCAGCGGAACTGCGCCTCGTACGTCGGGACCTCGATCGGACGCGGACGCCGGACGGTCACGTCGGTCTCCTCCCTCATCCGGGCGCAGCGCGGGTCGTTGGCGGGCTGCGCCCGGCTGGGCTCCTCGCGATAGACGCCGGGCATGACGAAGATCCGGTCGCCGGAGCGTGCCGCGTCGACGGCCTGCTGGATGTGGCGGTAACGGCAGCGGTTCAGCGTGGCCAGCCGCTTGCGCAGCAGCCGGCCGCGGCCCGCGAAGGCGCGCACGATCCGGTTGCGCGAGTCGGTCTTGCAGACGACGCGGCTGGGTCCGCGCGCGCGGTAGCGCGGCACCGACCCGAACGGGGCCTTGAACGTCCGCGTGGCGGTGTCGAAGGCGGGGAAGTACGAGCGCCGCTCGGCATGCCCGCCCGCGGTCGCCGGCACCCCCAGCACGAGCGCGGCCGCGGCGAGCGCCGCGAGGCGGGACATCAGCCGACGGTTATGCGACACCCGGCCATGCTACCGCCGCCGGCAACGCTGGGAATCCCCACCCACAGGGACCTGCCCACGGAGGTTCAGCCGAGCTGCTCGGCCAGTCCGATGATGATGCGCTCAGGGCCGCGCAGGAAGCAGAGCCGGTACCTGTCCTCGTACTGCGCGATCTCGCCGACGAGCTCGCCACCGTGGCTGCGCAGGCGGGCCACGACATCGTCGATGTCGTCGACGGCGAACATGATGCGGCGTATGCCCAGCGTGTTCGCCGGCGCGCTCTCCGGCTCGGCTCGGACCGCCGGCGGCGTGTGGAACCTGCTCAGCTCGACCCGGCTGTGGCCGTCCGGAGTCCGCATCATGGCGATGTCGGCACGGACGTCGGCGAGCCCGACGACGCGGTCCACCCAACCCCCCTCGACCGTCGTCTCGCCTTCCAGCTCCATGCCGAGCTCGGCGAAGAACGCCTTGGCCGCCTCGAGGTCGTCCACGACGATGAGAACGTTGTCCATCCGCTGGAGCGTCATGTCCGCGTCAGGACCGGCGGCAGGGCGTGGAGAGGTCGCTCTGGAGCGAGCTGCCGTCCGGGAAGGACAGCGCGGCGCGCGCGGTCCAGCTCCCGTAACACGCCGACGGGTTGGCGATCAGGCTGCGGACCACGCGCCGGCGGACCCGGCGGCGCGACGTCCCGGAGCCGATCGTCCGGTAGACCGTCACCGTGCGCCGCGCGCCGACCCGCAGGTCCAGGCGCTCGAGCTCGATCTCGACGCCGGGGGGAGGCGGCTGCGCGGCCGGGAAGCGATCGAATCGCAGCTCGTAGCCGTAAGGGCCGCGCGCGCGACGCACGATGCGACCCGTGGCCGTTGCGCGCCGGCCGGTCGAGGGCTCGCTCACCGCGACGACCACACCCGCGACGTCGGCGCTGGGGACCGGCGGTGCGATGAAGAGGGCTATCGAGGCGGTGAACTGCTGCGCGCCGCCGGGAACCAGCAAGCCGCGCGCCGTGACCACGGCCTGACCGGAGCCGATCCGGCTGGCCTCCGGGCAGGCGAAGTCCTGGGCCTGCCGGGACGAGCACCGCGCCGCGCGCGAGCGCGGATCGACCCGAAATCCGCGCTGGACCGAGAGGACCGCCGAGCTCGGTACGCGCCCGGCCACCGGCCGGGCCCGTCCGTCGGCCGCGACGACGAGCGACGACGCGCGGCCGGCCACGTCGGGCTGCAGCTGGACGCTCACCCCGGGAGCCTGGGCCGTCGCGGCGCCGGCGCCGGCCGCAAGCGGGGCCAGCAGCGCGCCGGCCAGCGCGAACCGAAGCGGGCGTCGAAGCATCACCGGTCACTGTAGCTTCACGCGCGTCGCAGGACCCGGCCCGCCTGTCTCGAAGCTTGCGCTGTGTCGCAGTCGCGCGTCCTCGTCGCCGCCGCCATCGGCGCCGGCGTGCTCTACGTGGTCGGGTTCGCCGCGCTCGGGTCGCCGCCGGAGGCGACCGACTCGCCGCGCGAGGTGGCCGACTGGTTCGTCGAGCACCGCGACGGTGCGCGCATCTACGCCTGGAGCGCGACGTTCGGGACGCTCGCATTCGCCGTGTTCGCCGCCCTCGTACGCGAGGCGCTGCCCGTGGTCTGCGGCCGCGTTTTCCTCATCGGCGCTCTCGCCTTCATCGTGGAGACGGCGGTGCAGGCGTGGTTCTGGGCCGGCCTGTCGCTGCATCCCCACTCGCTGGACCCCGAGACCGCACGCACTCTGCTTGACGTGGCGAGCTTCTGGGGCCCGCTTCTCACCGGCGCCACCATGGTCATGATCGGCGCCGTCACCGTCCTGGGCCTGCGGGCCGAGCCGCTGATCCCGCGCTGGCTCACCGTCCTGGGGATCGTGGCCTTCGTCGAGCAGGCCGTGGAGACGGTGACCGTGTTCGGGACGGAGGGCTTCGCCGCGCCGGGCGGCGACTGGAACATCCTGCTCGGCGCAGGGATCACGTCCGTGTTCCTGATCGGTCTCGTCGTGTGGGCTGCGGGCCGCCTGGCGCCCCGGCCGGCCTAGAGGACCAACGGCGTGATGGCCCGGTTCCTACCTGAGCGGCTCCTGGGTCTGCGGATTCAAGCGGTCGAGCTGGCGCTGTCGTTAGAACAGACGCTCAGCTGCGCGGCTCGAGCATGACCACCGGCAGCTCGCGGGTGGCGATGTCGCGGTAGTGGTCGTAGCCGTGGTACATCGCGACGAAGCGCGGCCACAGCGTCGCCGCCTCCTCGGGCGTGGCTTCGC
>DATLOP010000240.1:0-3123 GCA_035536255.1 Solirubrobacteraceae bacterium | reverse complement strand
CGGCCCGCCGCCCTACGCGCCCCCGCCCTACCAGCCCCCGCCGCCCCAGCAGAAGGGGCCGAACGGCCAGCCGATCTTCAAGGGCCGCGAGACCGCCACCTGGGGCGCCCGCGTGGGCGCCTACCTGCTCGACCTCCTGTTCGCGATCCTCGTCCCCGTGGCGATCGGCATCCCCCTGGCGGCCAGCGGGGTGAGCGGCCTGGAGGTCGTCGGCGCCATCCTCATCATCGGCGGGATCTTCCTCGGCTTCCCGCTCTACGCCGCCGCGCTGGAGTGCCGCGGCGGGGACCACAACGGCCAGACCTTCGGGAAGCAGATCGTCGGCATCCGGGTGGTCCGCGACAACGGCGAGTCGATCGGCTTCGGCTTCGGGCTCCTGCGCGAGCTGGTCGTCCGCTGGGTCCTGATCGGGACCGTCGGCGGGTTCTTCTTCTTCCCACCGTTCCTCGACCTCCTGTGGCCGATCTGGGACGAGAGCAACCGCTCGCTGCACGACATGCTCGTGAGCACGCACGTCGTGTACGCGGAGGGCACCCCCTCCGCCTCCGCGCCCGGCACCGCCGGCCTGCCGGGATGACGCCGCCCTACCGCCGGATGCGCACGTGCATGTGTGAGTCGTGGTGCCGAAGCGGGATGACGACGCCGCGCGGGCCCCACAGCAGCAGCCGCTCGTAGAGGACCGGCGAGACGAACACGTACTGCGCGCCCGCGCGCACGAAGGCCTCGATCAGCTCCTGGGCGCGGATCGTGTCCACCTCCTCGGGATCCTCGGCCGGGCACTCGCAGCCGTCGATCCGCGGGTACAGGACGTCGGCGTCGCGGCCGTTGCGGTGCGAGGCGTGGCCCAGCCCGCCGTAGCGCCGGCCGAAGCGCCCGCCGCGCGGCAGCGAGAGGTCGGCCACGCCCACCCGCGCGGCCTCCGGACGCCGGCTGCGGTAGCGCGCGAAGACGCACTCCAGCGTGAGCACGAGCTTCTCGGTCCCCCAGCGGCGGAAGGCCGGGTTGGGGCCGAAGCGGCCCGGGAGGTTCCACGTGAAGGCGTCCGGCGTCTCGGCGGGGAAGAGGACGCCGCGCACCAGGCGCCCGCGCGACGGCGTGCCCACGGCCAGCGAGCCCGCGGTCAGCGTGGCGCGGGGGATCCGGCAGTCGGGCGGGAAGGCCACGGCGCCCGCGGGGGGCGCGAGCAGAGCGAGCAGGGCGGCGAGCAGAACCGGCAGGAGCATCCGGAAAGCATGACGTGACACGTCCCCGCGCGGCGCATAACGTCAGTCCCGCCCGGCTACGAGGAGTGGCTGGGCCGGCCGTTGCCGGGCGCTGCCTGACGGGCCACCACGTTCACCGGTCCGGTCAGCGCGGCGTGCACGCGGTCGCCCGGGTGCCAGGCCGGGAACGACAGGCAGCGGCTGCGCAAGCGCAGCCCCGACTCCAGCTCGACCTCGACCAGCTGGTCGTGGCCGAAGAACTCGCGGCGCACGACCCGCCCGTCGTGGGACGGGCGCGCGCCGCTCTCCGGGCGCAGCGACAGCGACACCGACTCGGGGCGCACGACGACCTCGGCCGGGCCGGAGAACCCCGCCTCGACGGGGAAGCGGCCCAGCTCGCACTCCACCCAGCCGTCGCCGGTGCGCGCGGCGAACACGTCGGCCTCGCCGAGGAACTCGGCCACCCAGCGCGTGGCCGGGCGCTCGTAGACCTCGTCGGGCGTCCCCACCTGCTCGATGCGCCCGGCGCGCATGACCGCCACCCGGTCGGCCAGCGACAGCGCCTCCTCCTGGTCGTGGGTGACGAACAGCGCGGTCACCCCGGCGCGGTCGATGATGCCACGTACTTCATGACGCACCTGGGCGCGCAGGGAGGCGTCGAGGTTGGAGAACGGCTCGTCGAGCAGGACGACGTCGGGCTCGCCGGCCAGGGCGCGCGCGATGGCCACGCGCTGCTGCTGGCCGCCCGACAGCTCGTGCGGCCGGCGCGCCTCCTGGCCCTCCAGGCCGACCAGCGCCAGCAGCTGCGCCACGCGCCCGCCCCGGCGCTCGCGGCGGGGCAGGCCGTAGGCCACGTTCCCCGCCACGTCGAGGTGGGGGAACAGGGCGTAGTCCTGGAAGACCATCCCCACCCGGCGGCGCTCGGGCGCGACGAAGGACCCGTGGCCGGCCACGGTCCGCCCGCCCACGCCGATCGTGCCGGCGTCGGGCCGCTCGAAGCCGGCGAGCAGGCGCAGCATCGTCGTCTTGCCGCAGCCGCTGGGCCCGAGCAGGGCGGCCGTCGTCCCCGCCTCGACGCGCAGGTCGGCGCCGTCCACGGCGCGCACGGGCCCGAAGGCCTTGGTCAGAGCGATCGTCTCGATCATCCGAGCCCTCGACGGGTCGTCAGAACATAGAGAGGCGGCGCGGAGACGGCCAGCAGCACCAGCGACGGGACGGCGCCGCGCTCGAAGAACCCCACGCTCGTCGCCCGCCAGATGTCGGTGGCCAGCGTGTCGAACCCGATCGGCGCCAGCAGCAGGGTGGCGGGCAGCTCCTTGACCGCCGTGAGGAAGACGAGGGCCGCCCCGGCCAGGATCCCGCCCGAGGCCAGCGGCGCCGTGACCGTGGCGAAGGCGACCGGCGCGCGGCGCCCCAGCCCGCGCGCCGCCTCCTCCAGGTTGGGCGAGACCTGCAGCAGCGCCGCGCGCGCCGGCCCCACGGCCTGGGGGAGGAAGAGCAGGACGAACGCCGCCACCAGCATGGCCAGCGTCTGGTAGAGCGGCAGCGCCACGCGCGTACCGAAGAACACCAGCGCCAGGCCGACCACGACCCCGGGCAGGGCGTGGGTGGCGTAGGTGGCGCGCTCGATCGCGCGCGGCAGCCGTCCCCGGTAGCGCGCGGCCAGCAGGGCCACCGGCAGCGCGCACGCCGCCGCGGCCAGCGCGGCCAGGCCCGCGGCCAGCAGCGAGTGGCCGGCCGCGGAGCCGATGGCGCCCCAGTCCACCTGGCCGGCGAAGGCCTCCGTGGTCCAGTAGGCCAGCACGCCCACCGGCAGCACCAGCGCCACCAGCGTCACCGTCGCGCACAGCGCCAGGGCGGGCCAGCGCCAGCGCCCGAGCGCGATCGTCGGCGCCGGCCGCGCCGCCCCGGGCCCGGGGCG
>DATLOP010000239.1:0-3945 GCA_035536255.1 Solirubrobacteraceae bacterium | reverse complement strand
TGGTGGGAGTGCATCTCGAGGCCGTCGAAGGAGCCCGGGAAGGCCGGCTCGGGCCAGCGCGGGTCCCAGTGGTGGCCGTTGGCCACGACGAGCGAGTCGTAGCGGCGCGTCTCCTCGCCGCCGGGGCCGGAGAGCTTCAGCTCCCACGTCCCGTCGAGCCGGCGATCGGCCCGGTCGACCCGGGTCTCGAACCGGATCCAGTCGCGAAGGCCGAAGCGGTCGACGTAGTCGTTGAAGTAGCGCGCGATGTGGGTGTGCTTGGGGAAGTCGGGATACGACTTCGGCATCGGGAAGTCCGAGTACTCCATCCGCTCGCGCGAGGTGTTGATGTGCAGCGTGCGGTAGGCCGACGACATCCCGTTGCGGTTGCCGAAGACCCAGTTGCCGCCGACGCGGTCGGACTTCTCGTAGCAGTCGAACGGGATCCCCCGCTCGTGCAGCGCCTTGGCGCCCGCGATCCCCGACGAGCCGGCGCCGACGATGCAGACGCGGGGCAGCGACGGAGGCACGGACCTACTCGTCGCGCTGCAGCGCGCGACGGTTCTCGGCCCGCTCGCCCAGGCCGAGGGCGACGATGTAGACGATCAGGGCGTTGACGACGAGGCCGATGCCGCCGAAGGTGACGAGCAGGCCGAACGTCGACTCGAAGGGGCTGAGGGCGATCACGAGGCCGAAGTCTATCCGGGCGCGGCCGAGCCCTCGCCGGGCAGCTGGTGCGACATGGTGACGGTGCCCGCGGTCTCGGCCGCGTGCTCGATGAAGTGGGCGTCGGGGTCCTCGGGGGGCGGCAGCTCCTCGGGACCGCCGAGGTGGCGGTCGACCATCCGCGCGCACTTGCGCCCCTCGGCGATCGCCGTCACGACCAGCGACTGGCCGATCCGCGCGTCCCCGCAGGCGAACACGCCGTCCACCGACGTGGCGTAGACGGGCGCCTTGACGTTTCCGCGCGCGTCCTTCTCCAGCCCCAGCTCGTCCACCGGCCCGGCGTGCTCGGGATGCGAGAAGCCGATCGCGATCAGCACCAGGTCGGCCGGGAGCTCGAACTCGCTGCCCGGCACCGGGCGCAGGTCGCGCGAGGACGTGCCCTCCACCCGCCGGGCCAGCACCCGCTCCACCCGGCCGGCGCCGCGGACCTCGACCACCTCGGCGTTCCACTGGCGCTCCCCGCCCTCCTCCAGGGCGTAGGTGGAGGGCGTGCGCTTGGGAGCCAGCGGCCACGGCGTGCTCTCGTGACGCCCGGACTCCGGCAGCTCGGGGTACACGTCGAGCATCCGCACGTCCCGGGCGCCCTCGCGCAGCGAGTTCGACATGCAGTCCATCCCGGTGTCGCCGCCGCCCACCACGATCACGTGCTTGCCCGCGGCGGAGATCGGGGCCGCCGGGTCGGGCGCGGGGCGGCCCTCCATCCGCGCCACCGCGCGGTTGCGCTGGTACAGGTAGTCCATCGCGAAGTGCACGCCCTCCAGCCCGCGGCCGGGCACCTCGAGGTCGCGGTGCACGCGCGAGCCGATCGCGACCACGAGCGCGTCGTGGCGCTCGCGCAGCTCCTCGGGGCGCACGTCGCGCCCGACGTCCACGCCGGTGCGGAACTGCACGCCCTCGTCGGCCAGCAGGTCGGCGCGGCGGTCGATGATCCACTTCTCGAGCTTGGCGTCGGGCACGCCGAAGCGCATCAGGCCGCCGACGCCCTCGTCGCGCTCGTAGACCGTGACGGCGTGGCCCATCTGGTTGAGCTCGTCGGCCACGGCCAGCCCGGCCGGGCCCGACCCGACCACGCCGACCGAGCGCCCGGTTCGCCGCCGCGGGGGAGACGGGACGATCCACCCCGACGCCCACGCGCGCTCGGCGATCGCCAGCTCGATCTGCTCGATCGTCACCGGGTCGTCGTTGATGTCCAGCACGCACGCCGACTCGCACGGCGCGGGGCAGATGAGCCCGGTGAACTCGGGGAAGTTGTTGGTCTCGTGGGCGATGTCGATGGCCTGGCGCCACTCGCCCCGGTACACGGCGTCGTTCCAGTCGGGGATCAGGTTGCCCAGCGGGCAGCCCTCGTGGCAGAACGGCACCCCGCAGTCCATGCAGCGCCCGCCCTGCTCGCGCAGCTCGGAATCCGGCTGGGTGTGGAAGTACTGCTTGTAGTCGCGCACGCGCTCGCTCGGGTCGCGCTTGTCGAAGCCGACCCGGTGGATCCGGAGGAAGCCGCCGATCTCGCCCACGGTTACGCCCCGATCGCGGGCTCGCCCTGGGGCGAGACGCCGGCCGCCTCGCGGGCCAGCTCTTCGAGCGCGCGCTTGTAGTCGTGCGGCATGACCTTGACGAACTTGGGCAGGAACTCGCTCCAGCGGGCCAGGACGCGCTCGGCCACCGGCGAGCCGGTGCGCTGGGCGTGCTCGGCCACCAGCTCGCGCAGCTCGCCGGCGTCGTCGGCCGAGATCTCGTCGAAGCCGACCAGCTCCATGTTGCAGCGGCGCTCGAACGTCCCGTCCTCGTCCAGGACGAAGGCGACGCCGCCGCTCATGCCCGCGGCGAAGTTGCGCCCGGTCCTCCCGAGGACGACCACCCGCCCGCCGGTCATGTACTCGCAGCCGTGGTCGCCCACGCCCTCCACGACCGCGCAGGCGTCGGAGTTGCGCACCGCGAAGCGCTCGCCGGCCAGGCCGCGGAAGAACGCGCGCCCGCCGGTCGCCCCGTACAGGACGGTGTTGCCGACGATCACGTTGTCCTCGGCGCGGTACTGGTGACCGTCGGGGGGCAGGACGGCCAGGATCCCGCCCGACAGCCCCTTGCCCGTGTAGTCGTTGGCGTCGCCGCGCAGGGTGAACGTCACGCCCGGGGCCAGCCAGGCGCCGAACGACTGCCCGGCCGAGCCGTGGAAGCCGATCTCGATCGTCCCCTCGGGCAGGCCCTTGGACCCGTGGCGCTTGGCGATCTCGTGCGACAGCAGCCCGCCGACCGCGCGGTTGACGTTGCGCACGTCGCGCTCCAGGCCGACCTTCTCGGTGCCCTCCAGCGCCGGGCGGGCGGCCTCGATCAGGTCCCAGTCCAGCGCGTCGTCCAGGACGGGCGGCGGCGGCTCGGTGCGGCAGCGCGGCGCGCCCTCGGGCACCTCGGGAACCGCGAGCACGTCGGAGAGGTCGACGCCGCGGGCCTTCCAGTGCTCGATCGCCGCGTCCATCTCCAGCAGGTCGGCGCGGCCGATCAGCTCGTCCATGGTGCGCACGCCCAGCGCCGCCATGAGCCCGCGCGTCTCCTCGGCCACCATCAGCAGGTAGTCCACGACGTGCTCGGGCTGGCCGGCGAAGCGCTCGCGCAGCCGCGGGTCCTGCGTGGCCACCCCGACCGGGCACGTGTTCAGGTGGCAGACGCGCATCATGATGCAGCCCGCCGCGATCAGCGGGGCGGTGGAGAAGCCGAACTCGTCGGCGCCCAGCATGGCGCCGATCACCACGTCGCGACCCGTGCGCATCTGGCCGTCGACCTCGACGGTGATCCGTGAGCGCAGGTCGTTGCGCAGCAGCGTCTGCTGGGTCTCGGCCAGCCCGATCTCCCACGGCACGCCGGCCGACTGGATCGAGGACTGCGGCGAGGCGCCCGTCCCGCCGTCGTGGCTGGCGATCGTCACGTGGTCGGCGTTGGCCTTGGCCACGCCGGCCGCCACCGTGCCCACGCCGACCTCGGCCACCAGCTTCACGGAGATGCGGGCCTTGGGGTTGGCGCAGCGCAGGTCGTAGATGAGCTGCTTGAGGTCCTCGATCGAGTAGATGTCGTGGTGGGGCGGAGGGGAGATCAGCCCCACGCCCGGCGTCGAGTGGCGCAGCTTGGCGATGTAGGCGTCGACCTTGTGGCCCGGCAGCTGGCCGCCCTCGCCGGGCTTCGCGCCCTGCGCCATCTTGATCTGCAGCTGATCGGAGTTGACGAGGTAGTGGATCGTCACGCCGAAGCGCC
>DATLOP010000238.1:0-7949 GCA_035536255.1 Solirubrobacteraceae bacterium | reverse complement strand
GCACCAGCCACGCATGCGCCCGCGTGGTCAGCGAGCTTCCCGGCCGGTGGGCCAGCCGCGGGCTCACGCGGGCCCAGAGGCCAGCCAGGGGGGACATGGCGCCGGAGGTTACAAGCCGGGGCTCAAAGGTCGGTTAGGCCTGCTAGGCCCGACAGCGCGCCCCTGAGGGCCCGGCCGCCCTGGGTGCTAGTCGGCCCACCAGTCGCGCCGACCCTCCACGTCTGCGCGCGGATCCTCACCGAGACCGGGCGCGCCGAAGACGAGGATCTCGAGGCCCTCGGGCCCGCCCTCGTAGCCTCGCCACGTACCGGGCGGGACGCGAACGACGTCCCACTTGGCGACCTCGACGATCTCGTCGTCGAGCTTCATCCGCCCGCTCCCGCCCACGACCACGTAGACCTCCTCCTGCTCCTTGTGCGCGTGGCCGTACGGGAAGCGGTAGTCGGGCGGGATGCGCTGGTAGCCCAGGCCGGACCGCTCGAGATCGAGCGCCTTGGTCGCCAGACGGAACTCCAGGTCCGGCGCGCCGTCGAAGTTGGACCCGACGTCTTCCAGGTCCTCCCGGAGGTTTCGCAGCGTGAACGGCACGGCCGCGACTCTACCCGCGTGACGCCGGTCGCAGATCCGCGCCGCTATCGGCTCGAGAAGCTGCGCAGGAACCGCCGCTGCATGGCCGGCGTGCGCGTCAGCCGAGGTCGGCGAGGGCTCGGGCGCGCGGCTCATCGTCGACTGGTAGTCCGTGCCGACGTCGTAGACGTCGAAGTGCGGCCCCGGGCTGTACGGCCCGGCCACCGGGAACGAGCCGCCCTCGCCGCTACGCCGTGCAGGCCATCATGATCGCCGCGCCGTCGCCCGCGTACTGGCCGACGAGCTCCAGGTTGCAGCGGTAGCCGCGGGTCGAACGCCCGCTGGCCTGGTCGGCCAGCGGCATCTCGCCTGCGCGTCTCAGCGCATCATGCCGGGGGCCGGGCTGTGGCCGCCGCCCTCGTGCATCTCGCCGTGGGGCTCGGTGAAGCCGGGCACGTCGCCGGGAACCAGCGCCACGCCGAGCCCGAGCGCGAGCAGCAGCCCGGCCACGGTCCGGCGGGCCGCCACGGGCCAGGGCAGCAGCTTCTCGGCGGCTATGAACGCCGCGATCAACGCCATCCAGCCCAGGCTCATGAGGCCCACGGCGAACAGCGCCGCCATCAGCGCCCAGCAGCAGCCCAGACACCAGGCGCCGTGGCGCAGGCCGAGGCCGAGCGCTCCGGCCCGGCCGTCTCGCCAGCGCTCGGCGAGGAACATCATGGGGCTGCGGCACTTGACCAGGCAGGCCTGCTTGAGCGGCGTCACCTGGTAGATGGCCGCGGCCACGATCACCCCGCCGGCCACGTAGCGACCCGCGTCCTCCCAGGCCAGGAAGGCCGGGTCGACCGCGCGGACGAGCTCGATCAGACCGTAGGCGGCCAGGCCCGCCGCCGTCCAGACGCCGAGATAGCCCGCGACGAAGAGCGCGGTGGCGTCCGCCGCCGCGCCCTTCCCGCGCGCGCGGTGCCCCTCCCGGAGCCGGTCGTACATCAGCACCGTCGGAGCGACCGACGGGAACATCATCGCGGCCATCATCACGACCCACACCGTCACGTAGAAGCCGACGTCTCCGAGACCCATCCCCGGCATCGACTCCATGCCGGCCATGCGGTCGTCGGTCAGCAGCCACGCCGCGACCGCCAGCGCGAGCAGGGCGCCGAGGAGCGCGAGCTGAGCGCGCTCGACCGGAGCCGCCGCCGTGCGGCCGCTGGGCCGGGCTGCGTCCAAGGCTAGGCGGCCCAGGAGAAGCGGTTGGAGAACCCGGACTTGCCCTCGTGGGCGAAGTCGATCCCGAACGCGCTGAACTGCGACTTGGTCGACCGGGCGATCGTGAGCGTCTCACCGCCCGGGTGGAAGACTCCGGTCAGCCGCGCGGGCTCCCCGTCCTCCTTGCCGAACGGCACGACGTCCTCCACGGCGACCTCGCCGCCGTCGCCGAACCGGATGCTGTGCGAGCCGTTGCCGCTGGAGACCTCCATCGGCACCTTCTCCATGCCGAGGTTCTCGGCGATGAGCGGGGCCAGCGCCCCCATGGGACCGCCGAGCTCGCCGCCGAACACCGCTCCGAGCTTGGCCGCCTGCTCGTCGGAGGCCTTCTCGTCCATCAGCACCCCGAGGCGCCAGTTGCCCTCGCTCATCACCTTGGGCGTGTCGGCCACGGCGGCGACCGTCAGCCCGCTCACGTCCACTCCCTCGATCTCTCCCGACTCGACATGGAAGACCAGGAACGCGTTGCAGCGGTCGTAGTCGGCCCCCATGTCCAGCGAGACCGTGCACGGGCAGGGCACGTCACAGGAGCAGTTCTCGAAGTACTGGCCTTCCAGCTTCCACGCCATCGGGGGCCTCCTTGGGTTGCCCGGCCGATTGTCGTGCCGGCGAGGGGTCAGGTCAAGGCCATGGTTGGATACGTCCCTCTGGGGAACGGATCGCACAACGCAGTGGTGGGCTGCGCCGTCGCGTCGCGGCGCTTTCTCGGTCAGGCGCGGGTGCTCGTCGAGTCCTATCTCGAGCAGCACCCGGGCGGCCGCTTCACGCTGCTGATCCCCGACGACCCCGACGGCGAGCGCTCGCTGGGCCTGCCGATCGAGGAGCTGCGCCCGGCCGACCTGGGCATGGACTCGGCCGAGCTGCACCGGATGGCCCTCTCCTACAACGTCAAGGAGCTGGCGTGCGCGATGAAGGGGCGGCTCCTGCGCTTCGTGGTGGAGCGCGGCGACGTCGGGATCCTGCTGGACGGCGACGTGTGCGTCTACGACGACCTCACGCCGATCGCCGAGGTCGCGCGCGCGGAGGGGCTCGTCCTCACGCCACACGGCACGGTGCCCCACCTCCCTCCGGACCGCTATCCGCCGATGCCCGGGCACGCGCCGCGGATGCGCAACGCGCTCGGCCCCGATCAGATGATGGTGCTGGCCGGGACGTTCAACACCGGGCTGATGGCGGCGTCGGCGGGGGCGGTGCCCTTCCTGGAGTGGTGGAACGAGCGGACCGCGCGCTACTGCCTGCTGGAGCCGGGGCGCGGGCTGTTCCAGGAGCAGGGTTGGACGACCCTCGCCCCGACCCTCTTCGACTGCCACGTCTTCCACGCCCCGGGGTGGAACGTCAGCCTGTTCGCCCTGCCGCACGACGACGTGACCTGGGAGGACGGACGCCCGCGCGTCCAGGGCGCGCCGTTGCGCTGCTTCCACTTCATCACCTTCGACCCCCGGTCCCCGGAGAAGCTGAGCGGCACGGTGCACATCGAAGGCGTGTGGCCGGCGGCCGAGGAGCGCCCGGGGGCGGCGCGCGTGTGCCGCGAGTACGCCGCGCGCCTGATGGCGGCGGGCCACGAGGAGGCGCTGGCGGACACGTCGCCCTACGAGTGGCTGGACGGCGGCATCCCGGTCGATCCGAACATGCGCGCGGCCTACGCCGAGGCGCTGCTCCAGCACGAGGCCGGCCGCGGCGAGGCGCCGCCGAACCCGTTCGAGGACGGCGACGTGGACGGCTTCCTGACCTGGCTCGACGCGCCGGCCGAGCCGCCGAGCGAGGGCGAGCCGCCGGTCCCGCGCTACCTGGTGGGGCTGCACACCCGCCTGCCCTGGGTGTTCGGGTCGTTCCGGGACGTGCCCGGTGAGGACTCGGAGCGGTTCCTCTCCTGGGTGCCGGACGCGGTCGACGCGGGTGACGTCGAGGTGGCCGAGCGGTGGGTCCCCGAGATCGAGCGCGAGCCGCCGCCGCCCGATCCCGCGCTCGTCACCCTCCAGGAGCAGTACCGGGACCTGCTGAGCGCACTGGAGAGCTACCGCTCCAGCCGCTCCTGGCGGATGACGGCGCCGCTTCGCCGCGCGGCCGGGCTCGCGCGCGTGCGACGCACAGGCCGATAGCTTCCGACTCCACCGCACGCGATACTCGCCGGGCACGCCCGACCGGCAACGTCAGGAGGACCGGATGAATCGCACCAGCAGAGAATGGCTCGTTCCGCTCACGGGGGTGGCGTTCGTGATCCTGGGGATCGTCAGCTTCCTCGTCGCAGGCGAGCCCAAGGGCGCCGACGAGCCGGCCCGGGAGATCGTCGACCACTACGTGGACAACAAGGACTCCGTGCAGGCGGGCGCCATCATCGGCGTGGTCGCGACGGTGTTCCTGGTCTTCTTCGGCGCGTACCTGCGCAAGGTCCTGCACGCGGGCGCCCCCGACGAGTGGCTGTCCCTGGTCTCCTTCGCCGGCCTGGTCGTGGTCAGCATCGGCTTCGCGATCGACGGCACGATCGCCTTCGCGCTCGCCGAGGCGGCCGAGGACATCGACCCGACGGCCGCGCAGGCCCTCCAGGCCCTGTGGGACAACGACTTCCTGCCGATGATGCTCGGCGTGCTGCTGTTCCTGTGGGCGACGGGGCTCTCCGCGATCCGCCACGGGGTGTTGCCGAAGTGGCTGGGCTGGGTGATGCTCGTGCTCGGGGTCGTGGGCGCCACCCCGATCGGCTTCGTCGCCGCCCTGGGCGCCGCGATCCTCGTGCCGGTGCTCGGCGTCCTGCTGGCCTTGCGGGCCCGCTCCACCCCGGCGGCGCCGCAGACGTGACGAAGAGCCCCGGCCGAAGGGCCGGGGCTCTGAGCGTCACGTCGGGTGTCGGCGTGGCGTCAGGACGCGCGGGCGACCTGGTTCGCCTGGGTGACCTGGTTCGCGCGGGCGAGCTGAGTCGCGCGCAGGCAGGCCAGGTTGGCCGTCCGCAGCGCGAGCCGCGTGCGGCGCGCCGGCGCGATCTTGCGCAGGACGCGCGTGCGGCACGTCGCGACCTGGCCGGTCGCCGAACCGCCGTCGACCTGACGGCTGGGCGGGGCCGTGACGATCACGGTGCCGCCGCGACAGGTGAAGATCTTGCCGTCGACGAAGACCGACTCGCCGTCGTGGACCGGGATCTCGTAGCCGTCGCCGTCCTTGACGATGCAGCCGCCGGGGCCGGCGGGACCGGTGTCGTTGTCCGTGGCGTGCGCCGTCGCCGGAATCGCGGCGAGAGCGGCGATGATGCCGAAGAGGGTGAAGGTGCGCTTGAGGTGGCTCATTTCGTGTCTCCTTGCTCGATTGACTTCGTGGCAAGGACGCTACGGCCGGTCGTCCGCGAGTTCTGTCCCCGCGCCGAAGCCGCCTGTGTAAAGCGCACGACACGTCTGCGTGACCGGGCTCAGGCTGGTTGAGACAAGCGCGGGTAGATGGCCCGAGGCTACTTGCGCTTTCCGCCCGGCACCCGGTCGGCGAGCCGTCCCAGGGGCTGGACGGCCTCGTGCAGCGTGAGCACGTCGCCGTCGAGCCGCGACATCGAGGGTGCGAGCGGCTCGATGGAGGACTGCAGCGCGGCCATCGAGGCGCGCAGCTGCTCGAGGACCGTCGTCATCGCCTGAATCGCCTCGGGCAGCTCGGCGAGGTGCTGCTGTACCTCGACCAGCGCCGGCATCGCCGACTCGATGGTCGCCATGCGCTGGTCCATGCCGGGCAGCACCGCGGTGGCCTGCGCGACCTCGGGCAGCGGTCGGGTGGCGGCCGCCACCTCGGCCATCGCCCGGCCCAGCTCGGACAGCGCGGCGGTGTCCTGGGCCACCCGGTCGATTGCCCGGTTCATGGCGGGGAGCTCGGCGGTGTACCGCGCCACCGCGTCCAGGCGCTCGCCCATCCCGGGCAGGGCCCGCAGCCCGCCGGCCAGGCCCGCGACGCCGCGGGCGAGCCCGCCCAACCCAGGGATCGAGATCATCGACGCAGCCTAGGTCAAAGAGCCCGAGCCCGGTGTGGCCGACCACGTAGAAGACCCCGCGCGGGCACAGGGATCCGCACGGGGCCAGAGGTCGTGTCGCAGCCTCCACCCATCCGAACTCCGCAGCGGGCGCGAGGTTGGCAAGTGGCGGTGCCGGCGATCCTAGGGGTAGAAGCGGCGCTTCGCGGCGCGGCCGAGGGGAGCGGGCAGCTTGGTCAGCGCGCGCAGGGCGTGGGGCATCGCGCGGAGGCGAAGGCCGCTGTAGGCGCTGGGGACGAGGGCCTCGATCAGGTGGGGGCCCGGCTCCGAGAGGGCGCTCTCCAGCGCGCCCGTGAGCTCCTCCGCCGTCTGAGCTCGCACGGCGGGAACCCCCTGGCCCCGGGCCAGCTCGAGGAAGTCCAGGTCGGGGCCGGCGAGGTTGAGCTGCGACTTCGCGCGGGGCCCGCCCTCCTTGGCGCCGACGCGCTCGAGCTCGATGTTGAGGATGGCGTAGGAGCGGTTGTTGAAGATCACCACGGTGACGTCAAGCTGCTCGCGCGCCATCGTCCACAGCGACTGGATCGTGTACATGGCCGAGCCCTCGCCCTCCAGGGCCAGGACGGGGCGGTCGGGGCAGGCCACGGCGGCGCCGATCGCCACGGGCAGGCCCTGGCCGATCGCGCCCCCGGTGAGGGTCAGGACGTCGTGGCGCGGGCCGCCCGCGGTGTGGGCGGCGAACGTCACGCCCGAGGTCAGCGCCTCGTCGGAGACGATCGCGCCCTCGGGCAGGACGGCGGCGATGGCCTGGCAGGCGCTGTCGGCGGTCAGCGCGCCGGTGGGCCGCGGCGGTCGCGACGGGGCCTGGAGGGCGGCCTGCGCGCCGGCCGCCCCCGCCGCGTCCGCCAGGGCCTCCAGGGCCGCGAGCGCGTCCTGGTCGGGCGCGGCGAGCTCGTGGACCTCGCAGCCGGCGGGCACCAGGTCGCTCTCGCGTCCGGGGTAGGCGAAGAACGACACCGGCGCCCTGGCGTCCACGAGGACGAGGTGGCGCAGGCCGGCCAGCTGGACCGTGGCGAGCTCGGCGAGATAGGCGATGCGCTCGGCCGCCGGCAGCCCGGCGCCTCGCTGCAGCCGGGTGGGGAAGGGCTCGACGAACACCTTGGTGCCCGTGGCGGCGGCGATCCGGCCGGCCGCCACGAGGGCGGGCTCGCGCAGCGCGCGCCCGCCGAGCAGCAGCGCCGACGCGCCCCGGCCGCGCAGCGCGCCGGCCACCTCCTCCACGACCTCGGGCTCGGGGGCGCGGGCCGGGCGGGGCACCGGCGCGGCGGCGGGCGTCGCGCCCTCCGACCAGGAGACGTCGGCGGGCAGCACCAGCGTCGCCACCTGCCCGGGCGGTCCCACCGCGGCCGCGATCGCCTCGGCGGCGTCCGTGGGCAGGGACTCGGTGCTCTGCGAAGTTCGCACCCAGCCCGACACGTTGCGCGCGACCGTCTCGATGTCGGACTGCAGCTGCGCGTCGAAGCGGGCGTGGTACGTCGCGTGGTCGCCCACGACGTTCACGACGGGCACCTTGGCCCGCCGCGCGTTGTGCAGGTTCGCCAGGCCGTTGCCCAGCCCGGGCCCCAGGTGCAGCAGCGTCGCCGCGGGGCGGTCGGCCATCCGGGCGTAGCCGTCGGCGGCGCCGGTGGCCACGCCCTCGAACAGCGCGAGGATCGCGTGCATCTCGGTGACGGTGTCCAGCTCGGCGACGAAGTGCATCTCCGACGTCCCCGGGTTGGTGAAGCACCGTGTGACCCCGGCGTCGACCAGCGTGCGCAGGAGGGCCTGGGCGCCGGTCACGTCGCGGCCAGTGCGGCGCGGTCCACGCCGGCGAGCGAGGTGTGGCCGGTCAGGCCGAGCGCGGTGTCCAGGTCGGCGCGGAGGACCTCGAGCATGTGCCGGACGCCGGCTTCGCCGCGCGCGGCGACCGCCCAGGCCCAGGGTCGTCCCACCAGCACGGCCCGCGCGCCGAGCGCGACCATCTTCACGACGTCCAGGCCGGTGCGCACGCCGCCGTCGGCCAGGACCTCGAGCTCGTCGCCGACGGCGTCGACGACCGCGGGCAGCGCGCGGGTGGTGGAGAGAACCGAGTCGAGCTGGCGCCCGCCGTGGTTGGAGACCACGATGCCGTCGACGCCGGCGT
>DATLOP010000237.1:0-3951 GCA_035536255.1 Solirubrobacteraceae bacterium | reverse complement strand
GACGCCGTGCCGGTGCCCATCTTTCTCGCCGGAGGACTCCGCGTCGACAACGTGGGCGAGGCGGTTCGCGCGGTCGAGCCGTTCGGGCTCGACCTGTGCACCGGGGTGCGGACGGCAGGGCGGCTCGACGAGGGGAAGCTGACGGCGTTTCTGGGCGCGGCCCGCCGCGCCGCCGAGGAGGTGGCCGGTGGAGGGTAAGGAAGACAGCGCACGTCCGACCGCGGGCGTCGATCCGGCCCCGACGTCGAGGACGCGTGGCAGGCGCTGGTGGCCGCTGCTGGTGGCGGCCGCGGTCGTCGTCGTCGCCTTCCGCGCGGGCCTGGGTCTCGACCGTCGCGCGGTCGAGCGACCGCCGGCCGCTGAGCGTCCGGCGGGGGCCGCCGCCGACCCGGCGCTCGAGGCGCTCGGACGGTCCCTCACCGGGCTGCGCGTCCGGACCGAGGGCGGGGAGGTCGTCGCCGCGGCGCCGGCCGGCGAGGCGTCGGTGGTGATGGTGAGCTCGGTGACCTGTGGCTACTGCGAGCGCTCGTTGCGGGACCTCGCGGGGATGGCCGGAGGACGCCCCCTGCCGCGGCTGCGCGTGGTGACGCTCGAGGGGGCCGGGCCGGGCGCCGAGATGCTGGAGCGGACGGGAATCCGCGGCGCCGTGTCCACGGGCCCGACTGGGGACGCCGAGCAGGTCCTGCTGACCTTTCGCATCCCGGGGACGCCGATCTTCGCGTCGGTGGACTCCCTGGGGCGCCTGAGCGAGGTCGTGCCCGGCTATCCGGGGCCTGAGGGGCTCGCTCCACTATTCCGGGTCATGGCGGGGCCATGAGATCACGCCCCAGCCGGCCGACCTCGCGCTAGCCCCGGTCCGGGCGGCCCCGTCGATTGGGTCGGGAGCGGCGCCGCCGCGGCCCCCCGCTCTTCGGGCCATCGGTGGTCGGTGCCGGGTCCGCGGCGCCGTCCCCCGCCGGGGGCCGTCCGGCGGCCGCTTTGGGTGTTGCGGGACCTCGCTTCTGGCGCGGCTCGCGCGGCGGGTGCTGATGGCGGGCCGCCCGCCGCTCGACCGACTCGCGGCAGGCGCGCAGGATCGCCTCGAGCGCCTCGATGCCGTCGTCGGTCGCCTCGAGAAACAGGTCGTTGACGACCGACTCGGCCTGTTCGAGCTGGCGCATCAGGGCGAGGGCGAGCGCCTTGGAGGGCATCGTCCCGCAGAGCTTGGGCTCGATGCGGTTGCCGGCCGGACGCCGGAACACCGACACCTCGCCCTGCTTGCCCGGCTTCATGAAATACTCCGACTTGGCGCGTCGCCGCCGTGCCCGCTCCGCGCTGTCGTGGTGTGAAGCCATGGCTCGTGGTCGGACGGTGGTGGCCGGTGTCTCAGCCAAAAGATAAATCGCGGTCGACGCGATGTCGCAAGCGGAGGGCGAGCGCCTCCGGTCGTGCGGGGCCGCCGGCCGGCGGTCGCCGGTTCTCGTCGGCTCATCGTTCTCCGGACGCGCTACCGGACGGGGAGGCACAGCAGGTTGGAGGCCGCCAACGAGCCGCCCTGACAAACTGTCGAGCCCGGTCGTCTGGACAGTGTAGGGTGGAGGCCGCATCTTGTGCGGGCTGGCGGGGTATCCAGGGGCGGAATCGGATGCCGGTCGTTCCCCGGAGGCCGGAGACGCGGTCGGGGAGGGAAGCACGCTCCTTGCGCGGCACTGTGGCCGGCGTTCGACGACGATCACGCGAGGGAGGGGAGATGAAGCGGAAGTCACCCGAGGCGACTTATAGGGCCGAGAAGGAGAAGCGCGTCCGTCCGGCCTCGCACGAGCAGCTGATGGCGGAGGCGAAGCAGGCGTTCGACCAGTTCCTGGCCGACGGCAAGGCGGCACGGAAGGGCGGACGGCCGAAGCGCGCGCCGGCCAAGCCCGCCGTTCCGGCGGACGAGATCGAGGACGAGCTGTAGGACGAGGTGCGGGCCCGTGGCGCAACGCCGCGGATCCGGTCTCACGCTGGCAGGGTAGTTCAGGTGCGCGGCGCGCGGGTCGACGTTCGCGCCGCGCACCGAGTCGTTGCAGCCATTCGCCGGAGAGTCGTCAGGTGGAGAGTCAGGTGGTCCCCTCAAGTTCGCCCTCGCCCCGTTCGAGGCGGCGTCGCTCGGCCGCTGCCCGTCGGGCGCTGGCCGTGCTGCTCGCCTCTACCGCCCCGGTCCTGCTGGCGGGGCAGGCGCGCGCCCAATCAGGGCCGGCGGCCCAGAAGGGCGGGCGGGCGGAGACGGTGGCGGCACGCGCCGGGGCCCCGAGCGCCGGCAAGGCCAGCGGGAAGGCATCCGGGAAGGCGTCGGGTACGGCGGCGGGGCGGCGTACCCGGGCGCCGCGACTGACGGGCCGGGCGCGGATCGCCGCCGAGATCGGGTCGGCCTCGCAGCACATCCGACGGGCGATGGTGGTCCAGGACACCGCGACGCTGGCGCAGCTGTGGAGCGACGACTACACCTTCACTTCGCTCTCGGGCGAGACCTACAGCAAGTCCGACCGGCTCGAGTCGGTGATGAGCCCGGCGTTCGTCGTGGATGAGGCCGCCGAAGTGCTGCCGAGCGAGCTGGACATCGTACGCGTGTACGGGAACGTCGCCGTGGTGCAGACGCAGCTGGCACCTCCGGGCACGGCGCAGAGCGGCTCGCGCGGGGGTCGAGCCAAGCTGCTGAGCGTCTGGGTGCGCGGCAACGACGGCAAGTGGCGGACGGTCGCCGCGCAGGCCACCGCGGTGGACGTCCCCCTGCCGCCGGCGAAGAAGAAGAGGCGCTGAGGCCCGAGCTGGGCGCGCGCGATCGTTTCGGGGGGTTCGCGGATTCATCTCCGCGAACCCCCCTTCTCTCATCCCCGCCATGCCGACGATCTCACGACCCGCCAGCGACGAGTACGCGCCGTACTACCACCGCTACATCTCACTGGTCCCCGACGGCGACCTCCTCGACCTCCTCGCGCGGCAGGGCCGCGAGATGATGACTCTCCTGCGCGCGCTTCCCGAAGCGCGGGGCGCGCACCGGTATGCCGAGGGAAAGTGGAGCATCAGGGAGGTCGTCGGTCACATGGCCGACACCGAGCGCGTGATGGGCTACCGCGCGCTCAGCATCGCCCGCGGCGACCGCACGCCGCTCCCGGGCTTCGAGCAGGACGACTGGGTACGGTTGGGGGGTGCGGACGCCCGCGCCATGAAGGACCTTGTCGACGAGCTCGAGCTGGTGCGCGCGGCCACTCTCGCCCTGCTCCGCGGGCTGGACGCCGAGGCGATCGCGCGGCGGGGGACGGCGAACGGGGTCGAGGTGACGACGCGGGCGCTGGCCTGGATCATCTCCGGCCACGAGCGGCACCACCTCGCCGTCCTGCGCGAGCGTTACCTGGGGGCCTGAGCGGCCGGGGGGCCGACGGACGTCGGACCAGCGCTTCTTCGCGAGGATCGTCCCCCGGCACCGGGCGGCGCCGCAGTGGCAGGGGTAGCGCCGCTTGGCGGCTGGGCTGTGGCGCTCCTCGAGCACGTAGGCGTAGTCGTAGGCCAGCTCTTCTCCGGGCGACACGTTGCGGATCGTCTCGATCCAGATCCGCCCCTCCTCGATGACCGCGTCGCAGTTCGGGTCGCAGGAGTGGTTGATGAAGCGCGCCTCGTTGCCACCCACGGCCGCGTCGATGACGACGTCGTCGTCGATCGCGAAGAGAAAGGTGTGGTGGCGCTGGCCATCCTCGGGGTAGCGGGCGTCGGCCTGGGCCGGTGTGAGCCGTTCCCCGGCGTACTCGACGAGCCGCGTCCCGCCGGGGATCGGGCGCGTGGCGAAGGCGCCGAGCCCCTGCATTGGAGAGGGGCGGATCTCGAAGAGGAGAGGGCGCACAGTGGGGCTGGCCACCAGGTCGTTCGGGTTCAAGGCGTCAGGAATCAGGAAACAGGAATAGCAATCCCTGTTTCCTGATTCCTGTCGCCTTCAAC
>DATLOP010000236.1:0-11673 GCA_035536255.1 Solirubrobacteraceae bacterium | reverse complement strand
GGACGAGGAGGGGCTGGAGGACTCCGAGGTCGCCTGGGTCGAGATCGGCTTCATCACGTCCGAGCCGCTGCTGCTGTTCCTGATCGGGGCCACCGTGCTGTCCTCGATGGCGTCGCGGCGCGAGCCCGCGCGCGGCCGGCGCCTGGCCCGCATCGCCACCGTGCTCGTCGGAGTGCTTCTCCTGGCCTACGTGGTCACGATCTGGGCCATGACCACGAAGCCGACCTAGGTGATCTGCCCACGCGGTCGGCCGTCAGGCCCATTCACCCGTCGCGTCCCCGTCGCACCGGCCAAGTGTAGGCTCCGACCGGAGTTCACGTGAGCACACGGGAAGCGACGGAGGACGGAGGACGGGAGCCGGCGCCGCCGGCGCTGCGCCGCATGCGCATCGCGATGGTCGCGGGCCTCGGCGGGCTGATCCTGCTGCTCGCGGTGTTCGGGTACTTCCTGGTCGACGCGCAGCGCCAGGAGCGCCAGGACGTCGAGCACCGCTTCCGCGACGTGGCGCAGGTCTCGGCCGCCCTGACCGAGGGCCTCTTCGACGTCTCGCGCGGGTCGTCGGCCCAGCAGGCGAGGACGCAGTTCGGCGGCCCGCGAATCGACCAGGCGCTCCTCGACGCCCAGGCGCTCCGGGCCCGCCAGCCCTACATCGAGATCTACGACGCGCGCGGACGGCGGCTCGCCGCCAGCTCGGGCGCGCCGCGCGACGCCGCGCCGGGACCGGCCGTCCGGATCGCCCTGCGCACGGGGCGCTCCCAGCTGCCCGACGTCGTCGGCCGGGGCCCAGAAGCGGTGACCGAGTGGGCGATCCCGTTCCGCGGCGCCGCGGGGCCGCGCGTCCAGGTCAGCGGCATCTCCCTGAAGGTGCTGGGCGCGTTCCTGGCCGGGTTCCTGGGCCGGGTGCCGAACTTCGCCGACGCCGAGTCCGAGGTGGTGGACTCGCGCGGCGTCGTGTTGGGCGGCGCCAACCTGCGCACGCCGCTCGGGCGCCCGCTGGGCGACCGCGAGCTCCTGGGCGCGCTGGGCGACCGCGGGCACGGCTCCTACGGCGACGACCGCTGGTTCGCCGCCTCGCCGATCGCCGGCTCGAGCTGGAAGGTCGTGCTCTCCACGAGCCAGGACGACCTGTACGGGTCGATCAGCGCCGAGCGCCGGTGGGTTCCGTGGCTGCTCTTCGTGGCGTTCGCGCTGGCCGCTCTGACCGGGCTGGTGATGATGCGCCGGTCGGCCCTGGCGGCGGCCGAGCTGCAACGCAAGCAGCTCAGCGAGCGCCACGCGGTGGAGATCAACGACAACATCATCCAGGGACTGGCCCTGGCGTCCTACGAGCTGGAGCGCGGCGAGCGGATGGCCGGCTCGTCGCAGGTCGCGGAGACGCTGCGCGAGGCCCAGCGGCTGGTCAGCCAGCTGCTCGGCCAGGGCGAGATCCAGCCCGGTCAGCTGCGCCGCGAGATGGCGGCGCGCACCGACCCCCCGGGCTCGCGCGAGGACGTGCCGCCGGCCGAGCCGCCGGCGGAGGGCAAGTCGTGACGCGCACGATCTCCGTGGTCGTCTGCGATGACGTCCCGGGGATGCGCCGGCTGGCCCGGATGGTCCTCGAGGAGGAGGGCGACGTCTCGGTCATCGGCGAGGCCGCCGACGGCCGCGAGGCGCTGCAGGAGATCAGCCGCCTGCAGCCCGACGTCGTCGTCCTGGACCTCTCGATGCCCGAGCTCGACGGGTTGGAGGCGATCCCGCTGATCCACGAGGTCGCGCCGCGCGCCCAGATCGTCGTGTTCTCGGGGTTCGAAGAGGAGAAGCTCGCCGACGCCGCGCTGCGCCGCAAGGCCAGCCGCTACGTGCGCAAGGGCGCACCGCTGGACGAGCTGCGCCAGGCCGTCCGCGCCGTCGCCGCGGCCGTCGGCTAGGCGCTACCCGAGCGTCACCGACTCGCGCTCGCGCCCGTCGACGTATCCGCTCGCTGCCTGGGGGGATCCGTCCAGGAGGCTCGCCAGTCCGCCCGCCACGTCCTCGGGGTCCTCGTCGAGGAGGTCGAACACGAACAGCGCCTCGGCGACCCCGGCGGTCAGCTTCGTCTGGTCGCAGTCGCGGCAGTTCCAGTAGCGGCAGATCGCCTTCTCGTCGTCCACGTAGGCCACCTCGCCTTTGCGCGTGCGCTCCGGCTCGGCCCGCGGCTGGCCGAGCGGCGTGAACGGGACGCCCTTCCCGGGGACGGCGAGCCGCAGCGCCCCGGAGATCCCCTCCGGCCGGTACCCCGCCATCGGAACCCCGCGGGCGAGCGAGTACCAGCAGTACAGCTCGACCAGCGCCACCGGAGCCGGCACCGAGCCGCGCTCCTCATAGCCCTCCAGGAGCACCTGCACCGACGACCCGTACTTCGGCTTGGCGCCCATGGCGGCGAACACCTCCCGCCACCGCCCCGCCGCCCGCCGCGCGGCCTGCGTCCCGTCGGCGGCCGCCACGCGCCCCCGCAGCTCCTCCACCGCCCCCTCCCGAGGCCCCAGCTCCCCCTCACCCCGCACGAGCACCGCCGCGGTCACATGACCCGGAAACCGCTCCGCCACCAGGCGTTCGTGGACGATCTTCATCGCGGAGCCTTAACCGTCACGCCCGGCCATCGGGACTGCGGTGGCGCCGGTCCCGGTTTTCGCCGGGTACGGCGTTTCGTTCGGGCAACTGGCCGACTGCGTCTCACGATGGAGCCAGCCGGGCTCGAACCGGCGACCTTTCGGATGCAAACCGAACGCTCTCCCAACTGAGCTATGGCCCCGTCTTCGCCGAGTGTACCGCCGGAATTCCGCAGGACTCCAAGCTGCGGTACTCGGCTGCGTGCCTGGTGTCCCGTCGGTTCCTCGCGGTGGGGCGGAGGCGGAGATGGATCATCGAACGCCCTTCACCCAGCTCGGACGCGGGGACGTAGTAGCACTGCGCCGTCGTGGCGTCGTAGACGGCAAGCCAGTCGATAGTCGCGGCCGTGTAGTGCTTTGTCCGCCGGACTCGGCCGTTCGTCAGCGAATGCGAACGGCAGCGTACGACGATCGTCGTGCCGTCGGATCGGGCGTGCTTGACCTGGACGCGCTCGAGATGGCCGTCGCGGTCGACGATGAGGTCGTAGTCGTTGTCCTCGCCCCAGGGGAGGGCGATGCGGTGGCCCTGGCGGACGATGTCGGCGGCGACCATGAGCTCCGCGAGGTCGCCCTTCTGCTTGAGCGCGGCCATGCGAAGACGGTAGGCGCTGCGGACCCAGCGGGCCAGCGCTTGCGCAAAGTTGTGACGAAGCGCGGGATACTTGTCGCATGAGCCTGCCCGAGCCCCGGACGAACGCGACCGTCGTGGTCACCGGGGCGTCGGCGGGGATCGGGACGGAGCTGGCGCGGTTGCTGGCGGCGCGGGGGCATGGGGTGAGCCTGGTCGCGCGGCGCCGGGAGCGGTTGGAGGAGCTGGCCGGGGAGCTGCGCAAGGCGCATGGCGTGGACGTCGACGTGCACGACTGCGATCTCTCCGACGACGCGGCGCGCGAGGCGCTGATCGCGGCGATCCACGCTTCGGGCAAGCCCGTCGCCGGGCTGTGCAACAACGCCGGCTACGGGTCGTTCGGGCGCTTCTGGGAGCTGCCGCGCGAGCGCGAAGCCGAGATGGTCAAGCTCAACTGCGTCGCCCTGGTCGACCTGACGAACGCGTTCCTGGCGGGGATGGTCGGGCGCGGCGAGGGCTCGATCCTCCAGCTCGGCTCGCTGGCCGGGTACCAGCCCTCGCCCTGGAACGCCACGTACTCGGCCACCAAGGCGTTCGTGCAGTCGTTCACCGAGTCGGTCTCGGGCGAGCTGCGGGGCACGGGCGTGTCGATGACCGTGCTCTGTCCCGGCCCCGTGGCCACCGAGTTCGGCACCGAGGCGGGCGTCGAGGACCTCGAGGCCGGCCTTCCCGGCTTCCTCATGCAGGGCGCGCGCGAGGTCGCCGAGGCCGGCGTGGAGGGCATGGTCCGGGGCAAGCGAGTCGTCTTCCCCGGGATCCCGCACCGGATGATCGCCCAGGCCGGGCGCGTCACCCCGCGCACGGCCCTGCTCCCGATCGTCAACCGGATCGGGAAGCGGACCGTCGGGCGCACCCGGACCTGACGCCCACCGGGCCACCGGTTGCGGTTAACCCCCTATGTCGGGGTTAAGTGCAACCGCGTGCCCCGGAGACGGACCTAGGCGGGCGCCGCGCCGGCCTGGGCCAGCAGCTCGCCGGCCACCCGGTCGGTGGCGCTTCCGGCGCCGCCGAGCAGCCGCCGCGACAGCTGGGCGCGGCGGAAGTAGTACGGCGCGTCGTGCTCCCACGTCGCGCCGATCCCGCCGTGGACGGAGATCAGCTCGCGCGAGGCGAAGTCCTCCGCCCGGCTCGCCGCCACCCGCGCCGCGGACGCGGCCAGCGGGAACTCGGCCGGCGCGTCCTGGCGCGCCCAGCCCGCGTAGTACATGAGCGAGCGCGCGTTCTCCATCCGCCGCAGCACCTCGACCAGCGCGTGCTTGACCGCCTGGTAGGACCCGATGGCGCGGCCGAACGTGAAGCGCTCCTTGGCGTACTCGACGGAGGACTCCAGCGCGCGCTCCACCGCGCCCAGCGACTCCGCGGCCAGCAGCCCCTGGGCCAGGTACCACGCCGCCGCCAGCTCGGTGTCGGCCGCGGCCAGCACGGTCCCCCGGGCGCCTTCCAGCTTCACGTGGCCCAGCAGCCGCGTGGCGTCGTAGCGGACCACGGGCTCGACCGTGACGCCGTCCGCGCCGGCCTCGAGCAGCACCGCGCGCGGCGCGCCGTCGGAGTCCACCGTGGCCACGACGAGCACCTCGGCGCCGGGCGCGTCGGGCACCCACGCCGCCTCGCCGGTCACGACGGCGACGTCGCCGTCCACCTCGGAGCGGGGCGCCGGCGCGCGCGCGTGGCCGCGCCGCGCGTCGACCGTCCACTCGGAGGTCAGGTCGCCGGGCGGCTGGGCGCCCACGAAGGCGGCGCGCCGCTCGCCCTCGGCCAGCGGGCCGAGCACGTCGTCGCCCACGCCCGCGGCGTCCAGCACGGCCGTCGCCGGGACGTGGCCCAGCAGCGGCACCGAGGCCAGCACGCGCCCGCACTCGGCCATCACCAGCATCGCGTCCAGGCCGCCCAGGCCCGCGCCGCCGCGCTCCTCGGAGACCAGCAGCCCGGGCCATCCGACCTCGCGCGCCGTGTCCCACAGGTCCAGCCGCTCGCCGCCGTCCAGCGCGTCGCGCGCCGCCTCGACGGTCTTGTGGCGCGACAGCGCGCCCCGCGCCGCCTCCTGCAACGCCCGCTGCTCGTCGGAGAGCTCGAAATTCATGCCGCCACCTCCAGAAGGGCTCGCTGGTCGAGGGAGAGCTCGTTCTTCACGCGCTCGCCCCCGCCGCCTCGCGCTCCTTGGCCCGCAGCTCGCTGAACGGGATGCCCTTGTCCAGCCGCGGCTCGGGCGGCAGGCCCAGGACCCGCTCGCCCACCGTGTTGCGCAGGATCTCCTCGGTCCCGCCGGCCGACTTCAGGCCGGGCAGGAACGAGATCAGGTAGTTCCACTCGTCCTCGACGTCCAGCGCGTCCGGGCCCACCACGTCGGCGATCAGGTCGCCCGCCGCGATCGCCGCGTTGACCACGGTGACCTTGCCCAGGCCCGCCTCGGGCCCAGGGATCTGCCCCTTCTGGAGCGCGGTGAGGATCCGGTAGCCCGTGAAGCGCAGCGCCAGCAGGTCGGTGGCCAGCTCGCCGAAGCGCTTGCGCACCTCGGGGTCGCGCGCCGCGGCCGGGTCCGAGCCGATGGCCCGCGCGAAGCGGTCGGCCCGGTAGCCCATCCCCTCGCTGCCGCCGCCGATCGTCAGGCGCTCGAACATCAGCGTGGTCAGCGCCGTGCCCCAGCCGCCGTTGACCGGCCCGACGACGTGCTCGGCGTCCAGGGCCACGTCGTCGAAGAAGACCTCGTTGAACTCGGCGTCGCCCGTGATCTGGCGCAGCCCGCGGACGGTGACGCCCTCGGCGTCCATCGGCACGATGAACATCGTCAGGCCCTTGTGCTTGTGCTGCTCGGGGTCGGTGCGCGCGAGCAGCAGCCCGAAGGCCGCGAACTGGGCGTTGGTCGTCCACACCTTCTGGCCGTTGAGGACAAAGCCGCCGTTGGACTCCTTGGCCCGCGACTGGATCCCCGCCAGGTCGGACCCCGCGGCCGGCTCGGAGAACAGCTGGCACCACACCTCGTCGCCGTGGAGCATCGGCGCCAGGTAGCGCTGCTTCTGCTCCTCGGTCCCGTGGGCGATGATCGTCGGGCCGAGCATCCCCACGCCGATCGTGTCGAGGAGCCCGGGCACGCCGGCGCGCGAGATCTCCTGGTTGACGATCACCTGCTCCAGCGGTCCCAGTCCCTGGCCGCCGTACTCCTTGGGCCACGTGATGCCGGTCAGCCCGGCCTCCGCGAGCTTGCCCTGCCAGGCGCGATGCGCCGCGATGGCCTCGTCCTCGTCCTGGATGGCTCCCTCGCCCTGCAGCACGGGCGCCTCGGCGCGATGCTCCTCGAGCCACGCGCGCACCTTGGCGCGGTACTCGGCCTGCTCCGGCGTGTCGTTCAGGTCCACAGGCGATCCCTCCTGGCTGACTGGCCAATCAAGGCGCGAAGCCTACCGCCTGGTCGACGCGCTCGATCCAGGCCTCCAGCGCCGCACGTCGGCGAGCAGCCGGTCCAGCGGGGCCCAGTAGAAGCGCCGCGCCGCGGCGTCGGTGCGCAGCGGGCTGCCGTGGTCGTCGGCCTCGGGATGGCGCACGAGCACGAAGCGCCGCCGGGACGCCGGGACGCGCGTGGCCAGGCGCACGGCCCGGCGCGCCTCGGCGGTCCCGACCACGCCGTCGTCGTCTCCGGCCAGGACCAGCAGGCGCGTGCGCGGGTCGATGCGCCGCGGGTCCACGCGCGGGATCCGCTGCGGGATCCCGAGGTAGCGGCCCGGCTGCGCCGCGAACACGGCCACCGGGCGCGGCAGGCGGGCCGCCGCCGCGATCGCCGCGTAGTCGCTGGACAGCGCGCCGCCCGCCGAGTGCCCGGCCACGACGAGCGAGCCGCGGTCCACGGGCGTCAGCGCCAGGCCGGCGCGGATCGCGGGCAGCGCGTTGCCCAGGAAGCGCGCGGGCGCGGTGTCGGGGTCCTGGTAGCGGGGGTAGACGACGACGTTCCCGCGCCGCGCCAAGTGGTCCAGCCAGGCCGCGAAGTTCTCGGGGTCGATGGCCTGGTAGCCGTGCAGGAAGACCACGACCGGCAGACGGCCCGGCCGCGCCGGGCGCAGGACGACCCCGCCCCGGGCCCCCTCCCCGACCTCGAAGCGCATGACCGGCGCCGCGGTCGCGGTGGGCTCGACCGCCGCGCGCGAATCGCCGCAGCCCGCCAGGGCGGCGAGGGCGGCGAGGGCGGCGAGCCGGGCGCGCACAACCGTCGCTAGAGCGCCGGCTCGCGCACGCCGCGCCCGAAGCGCAGCAGGGCGCGCCAGCGCTCCTCCTGCACGTCCGCCGGCTCGGTGGACTCGACGAACCCGATGACCTCCTCGAGGAAACGCCCCGGGTTCTCCCGGTGGGGGAAGTGCTTGACGCCGGGGAACCTGACCAGCCGGCTCCCCGGGGCCTCGGCGGCCGCGGCCTCGCCGTGCGAGACCGGGATGATCGGGTCGCGCTCGCCCCAGATGATCAGCATCGGCATCTCGGCCGCCAGGTACAGGCGGTCCAGCGCGCTCACCCGCTGGCCGCCCGGGTCGACGATCGTGCGCAGGGTGTGGACGAAGGCGGCGCGCGCCTCGACGTCGCACAGCGAGGAGAACCCGCGCCACATCTCCTCCAGGTCGGGTCCCGCGCGCAGGCCGATCCGTCCCAGGAACCCGCCGAGCGCGTCGCCGACGGCGCCCACGTACGGGGCGGTGATGACCGGCAGGACGAGCTCGGAGCCGGGGAGCGTGGCCGCGCGCAGGAGCAGGTGGACCTCGCGGCCCAGTCCGCCGCTGGACACGAGCACCAGGCGGTCGCAGCGCTCGGGGAACTGGTAGGCGAACTGCATCGCCACGCCGCCGCCCAGCGAGTGGCCGACGATCGTCGCGCGCTCGTGGCCCAGCGCGCCGAGCAGGTCGCGGATCCCCGACGCGTAGGCGCCGAGCGAGTAGTCGCCGACGGGCTTGGCCGACTGCCCGTGGCCGAGCAGGTCGGGCGCGACGACCGTGTAGTGCTCGGCCAGGGCCGGCATCACGTCGGCCCACGTCTGGGAGGTGCCGGTGATGCCGTGGACCAGGACGACCACGCTCTCGCCGTCGCCGGCCGTGCGGTACGTGACGTCGTGGCCGTGCAGGTTGATGCTGCGCTCTCGCATGCGACTCCTCGTGTGTCGTCTGTCCGTGAGCGTTCACCTACCCCGAGTCCGGGCGCGGGTCACGCCCGGCGCGTGTGCCCTGGCGCACTCAGCGCGCCGAAGGCGGCGTTCAGCAGGCGCTGCGCCTGCCCGCCGGGGTCCGGGGATCCGAGCAGGACGACGCCCAGGTGGCGCCCGCGCCGGCGCGCCGTGCCGACGAAGCAGCGGCCCGCGGCGTCCGTGTAGCCGGTCTTGAGCCCGGTGGTCCCCGGATAGCCCAGGCGCAGCAGCGGGTTGTGGCTGGCCATGTGCAGGGTGCCGGGCTTCCACACGGTCTTCTTCTTGCCCCGGACCTTGGCGGTGTGGGGCAGCAGCGAGCGAAACGAGGCGTAGCGCGCCCGCACGACCGCGGCCAGGCGGGGACGGCGCAGCACCTCGCGGGTCAGGAGCGCCAGGTCGCGCGCGCACGCCGTGTTCCCGCGGTCCTCGTAGCCGTCAGGGGAGGAGAACGACGTGCAGCGCAGTCCGAGCTGGCGCCCGCGCGCGTTCATCGTGCGCACGAAGGCGCGCACGCTCCCGCTCACGTGCTCGGCCAGGGCGACGGCGGCGTCGTTGCCCGAGGGCAGGATCAGGCCGTAGACCAGCGTGCGCAGCCGCACGGAGCGACGGGGCGGCAGGAGCCCGACCGCCGACCCGGGCGCTGCCTTCGCGTTGGGCCCGATGCGCACGCGGTCCGACCAGCGCGCGCGCTCGTCGACCACGATCGCGGTCATCATCTTGGCCAGGCTGGCCACCGGCCGGCGGACCCGGGCGCGCCGGCTCCACAGGACGCGCCCGGTGTCGACGTCCCACACCAGCGCCGCGCGCGGCGCGCGCCTGAAGCGCGGGTGGATCCGCACGTCGGCCGGCGCCGTCGCGTAGGGCGGGGGCGGCGCGACGCGGGTGGACACGGGCGGGCGGCTGGAGGCGCCGGGGCTCCCGCCGGCGCCGACGTCGAAGGCGCGCACGATCACGGCTCCGCACGCGATCAGCACGGCGAGCACGAGACCGGTGTAGCGCAGCGTCACCTCATTCCGGAGGATGGCGCAGCGCGCCGAGGATGCCAAAGCCGAACAGCGCCAGGACCAGCAGCGAGAGCACGGTCAGGATGCTCACGCCCTCGCTGATCGTCACCTCGACCGTCAGGAACGCGAGCGCGAGGGTGAAGACCAGCGCCACCCCGAGGACGATCCGCCGGGTCTGCATCAGAGCGCCGCCCGCCGGGTCGCGGGGTCTTGGCGCCGGCGCCTGGCGAACGCCTTGATGGCCGCGACGCCGAACACGAAGCCGCCAATGTGGGCCCAGTAGGCGACGCCGCCTCCGCCGCCCAGCGGGTCGCTGAGGTCGCGCGCGGCGAAGAACGCCTGCTGGAGGAACCACAGCCCGAGCATGAGGATCGCGGGGATCTCGATGATGGTCACGAAGAAGATGATGAACACCAGCGTCAACACGCGCGCTCGCGGGTGCAGCAGCAGGTAGCCGCCGAGGACCGCGGCCACGGCGCCCGAGGCGCCGATCGTGGGCACCGCGGCGTCGGGATCGAAGGCCACCTGGCCGGCCAGCGCCGCCACCCCGCCGACCACGTAGAAGACGATGAACTTCAGCGGCCCCATGGCGTCCTCGACGTTGTTGCCGAAGATCCACAGGAACAGCATGTTGCCGCCGAGGTGCAGGAAGCCGCCGTGCATGAACATCGACGTCAGCAGGGTGAGGAGCGTCGGGGCGTCGTCGGTGCGCAGGTCCCCGCAGGCCAGCGCCGTCCCGGCGATCGCGCAGTGCTGGCCGGGATGGGTCAGCTCGTAGGGGATGGCGCCGTACTCGACCACCTTCGCCTGGTCCACGCCGCTGAAGCCGGACGGCTCCTGCCAGAACAGGAACACGACGACGTTGATCGCGATGAGCGCGAGCGTGACCACCGGGAAGTGCTCGGTGGGGATGTTGTCCTTGAGCGGGAACACGTGACGCCGGGCGCGACTATCCCAGCCGCCGCCCGGGCATACCCGCTTCGTGCAGGAGATCGCCTGACATGAGCGGCTGGCTGCTCGCGGCCGTCGTCGTCGCGTTCGTCGTCGGCGCCTGGTGGGCCAGCCGGGCGGTGCGCGAGCGCGCGCACATCCCGCGGCGCGTGAGGCTCGACGACTTCGGGATCGAGCGCCGGCCGGGCAACGCGGCGCTGCTCTTCACCAGCCCGTACTCCCTGGCCGACGGCGCCTGGGTGGAGGCGCTGGACACGGTGGGGACCCCGTACGTGCGCATCGACGTCCAGCGCAGCCCCGAGCTGGCCCGCCGCTACAAGATCACGACCACGCCCGTCGTCCTGGCCGTCCGCCGGGACACCGGCGAGGTCGCCGCGGCCTACTCGTCCAATCCCAGCCCGGCCGACGTGTCGCACATCTCCGCGCTCGTCGCAGCCTAGGCGCTCGCCCCGCGCGCGCGGTCGCACTTAACCCCGACATAGGGGGTTAACCGCAACCGTATGCGGGGTCAGGCGGGCGTCCCGCCGCTCGGGCCGGTCCGCCGTCGCGGGGGCGGAGTGCCCGGCGGGCGCAGGATCGTGGTGAACCCGGCGGCGCCGACGCCGACGATCACGGTGAGCCGCCCGGACGCGCGCAGGCGGGTCAGGGCGGCGCGGACGATCCGGACCCGGGCCGTGGCGCGCCCGCCGCGGCGCAGGCGGACGACGCGGCTGGGCCGGCCGAGGAACAGGGCGCCGAAGCGCAGCGTCGCGCGGCCGGCGAACGAGCCCGCGCCCCGGGTGTCGAACAGCCGCACCGAGACGTTCCCGTCGCGCGCCACGGTCAGGGGCAGCGCGACCCGGGCCTCCCACGTGCCGTCGCCCACCACCGCGCGCTCGCAGTCGGACCCCACCCGGTCGGCGTGGCGCGGGAGGCGGACGGTGTCGCGGCCCGAGCCGCAGCCGTCGCGGTCGGTGGCGTCCGGCCCGGACTCCTCGCCCTCCAGGAGGTCGTGGCCCGACCCGCCGAGGCTGCGGTCCGGCCCCTCGCCGCCGGTCAGCGTGTCGCCGCCGGCCCGGCCCTCGAGCACGTCGCCCCGGCCCAGCCCGTACAGCCGGTTGGGCCCGCGCGACCCGCGAAGCACGTCGGCGCCCGCCCCGCCCTCCGCGTCCTCGATCCCGCGCAGGAGGTCGCCATCCGCGCCCCGCCGCGCCGCGAGGTCCACCCGCACGCCGCCCGCCCGCGTCCGGTAGCTCACGCGATCGCGCCCCGTCCCGCCGTCGAGCACGTCCCGGACTCCCCGGCCCGCGGCGGCGGCCGCGGCGGGGG
>DATLOP010000235.1:0-2076 GCA_035536255.1 Solirubrobacteraceae bacterium | reverse complement strand
CGAAGGCCAGCCGCCCGGTCTCGCCGGCGCGGCGGATCTCGCTCAGCGAGTGGCCGCGCTGGCGCAGCCGGGCCACGAGCCGCGCGTGGGCCGCGGCGGACGGGGTCCACTCGCCGCGGTACTGGGGGATGACGCCCTGCTCGCCCCACCGGCGCAGGGTGGCGGGCGAGACGCCGGCGCGTTCCGCCGCCTCGCTGAGGGTCAGCGCGCTCACGTCCCGTGATCGTCCCAGACGGCCGGTCGAGACGAGAGCGGCGGGACCACCTCGAGGGAGATCCCGCCGCTGCGGGCTCACGGCCCGCTTCGTCGGCCGGGCGGGCTGCGCCCCTGACTCTCCGGCCTACTGAGCTCTTGGCGCTAGGTCTACTCCTCCGCGGCGGCGAAGTCAACGGCCGCGGTCAGAGCGCGAGGTGCGGGTAGTCGGCCTCGACCATGTCGCGGTAGCGCTGGTAGATGGGCTTGCTGATGGGAATCAGCTTGAGCGCCGCCTTCACGTCGCCCCCGGTCTTGATGCGCCGGCGGGCGATCGCGATGGGGACGTTCTCGCGGCCCTGGAAGTACTTGTTGGCCACCTCTGACGACATGGTCATGCGGACCTTGGGCTCCCAGTCCACGTCGTCGGTCCACTCCCAGTGCAGCTCGCCCTCCTCGCCCGAGCGCGCGGCGCGGATGTTGACCACCAGGTCGAGGTCGTCGAACTCGAAGCGCTGCGGGACGTCGGCGTCGCGCAGGCCGGGCCCCATCTCCGGGTCCTCGCTCATCGTCGCGAAGGTGCGGTCCATCACCTCGCGGAACTCGTCGGACGAGCGGAACGGCGTGCCCACGGCGCTACCTCTGCGGGACCTGGAGGCGCTCCTGGCTCGACGGCACCGGCGCGGCGGCGTCCGGGAGCCCGGCCTGCAGGGTCGCCAGGTCGCGGGCCAGGCCGTCGAGGGACTCCTCGATGCGCTGGAGCTGCTCGGCCAGGCCGTTGCGGGCCAGATCCTGGATGCGGGCGTCGAGGCGGTCGACGCCGTCCTCGATCCCCTCCAGGCGCTGGGAGACCGAGCGCACGCGACGGGTCAGGCGCTCGACGTCGGCGGCCGAGGGGATGTTCAGCGCGCCCATCGCCACCTCCTGGGCCGCCGAGGCCTTCTCGCGCGCCTCGAAGGCCCGGGTGATCGCGCCGTTGATCAGCGGGTTCTCCAGCAGGTCCTGGGCCAGCTTGCCGAGGGCGTCCTCGCCCTGGCGGGTGATGCGGGTGCGCAGCCCCTCGTCCTCGGTCATGGTGCCCCTTCCGCGGTGGTTGCTCGTGCGCGGCGGCACGATACCGGACCTCCGCGGGACCGCCCGCGCCTCGGAGGCTGAAGTAACGCTCGACTCGAGGGTTAGAGGGGACTCATAGTGCGCAAATACGACCCGCCGGCGTACGACAGCCGTCGACCAGGCGCGGTTCAACGTTGCAAACGTCAGAACCCGTCAGTAGCGTGCTGGCTCGGGAGAGAGATGCCCTTGGTAGGGTCAGCGGCCGAGTGCCGCTGGGCGACCGATGAAGAGAAGCAAGCTGTTCATGAGCCTGATCGTGGCCGGCGGCCTGACCGTCGGGCTGGGCTCATCCCTGGGCCCGGCCACCGCCCAGCAGCGCATCATCACCGCCGTGCTGATCACCGGGCAGTCGGTCAGCGTCACCGTCCCGGCCGGCACGCCGTGCAGCGCGGACGCGCTGGGCCCGCTCGCGGCCCCCGTCTCGTCGGTGTCCTGCACCGACGTCCCGGCGCCGGCGCAGCCCGCCCAGCCGGCCCAACCCTCGACCCCGACTCAAACCTCTCCGACCACCTCGACGCCCCCTCCGGGCCCCGGCACGACGACGCCGCAGGCGCCGACGTCAACCACCCCCAAGCCCCGGCCCAAGTCGCGCACCCGCCGCGGCGCCACGCGGGTGGAGGACCTGGGCGCCCAGCGCGAGGAGCGTCGCGCGCGCGCGCGGCGACCCGACGGCGCGCCGACGGTCGACAACCCCAGCTTCACCCTGGCCACCCCCGGCGCGGCGCCGATCGGCGTCCCCAACTTCTTCATCGAGAAGTTCCGCATCCCGCC
>DATLOP010000234.1:0-24694 GCA_035536255.1 Solirubrobacteraceae bacterium | reverse complement strand
ACTTCACCGTGTTCGGCGGCTCCCTGGGCGAGGTGATGGCCGAGAAGATGGTGAAGATCATGGACCTCGCGGCCAAGATCGGCTGCCCGGTGATCGGCATCAACGACTCCGGTGGCGCGCGCATCCAGGAGGGGGTCGTGTCCCTCGGCGCCTACGGCGACGTGTTCGTGCGCAACGTGCAGTGCTCCGGCGTGATCCCCCAGATCTCGCTGATCATGGGCCCGTGCGCGGGCGGCGCCGTCTACTCCCCGGCCATCACCGACTTCATCTTCATGGTCAAGGAGACCTCGCACATGTTCATCACGGGCCCCGACGTGATCAAGACGGTCACCGGCGAGGAGGTCGACTTCGAGTCGCTGGGCGGCGCGATGACCCACAACACGAAGTCCGGCGTCGCCCACGTGGCCGCCGCGGACGAGGACTCCTGCCTGGAGGACACGCGATACCTCATGTCGTTCCTGCCCTCCAACAACCTGGAGGCGCCGCCGCGCGTCGCGCCCACCGACGACCCGCTGCGCATGGACCCGGAGATGGACGCGGTCGTGCCCGACGACCCGTCCAAGCCCTACGACATGCGCGACGTGATCCGCCTGGCCGTGGACGACGGGGAGTTCTTCGAGATCCACGAGCACCACGCGCCCAACATCGTGTGCGGGTTCGCGCGCCTGGACGGCTTCGCGGTCGGCCTGGTGGGCAACCAGCCCAAGCACATGGCGGGCGTCCTGGACATCGACGCCAGCGCCAAGGCGGCGCGCTTCGTGCGCACGTGCGACGCCTTCAACGTGCCCCTGGTGACGTTCACCGACGTCCCCGGCTTCCTGCCCGGGACCAGCCAGGAGTGGGGCGGGATCATCCGCCACGGCGCCAAGCTGCTGTACGCCTACACCGAGGCCACCGTCCCCAAGGTCACCGTCATCACGCGCAAGGCCTACGGCGGCGCCTACGACGTCATGGCCTCCAAGCACATGCTGGCCGACTTCAACTTCGCCTGGCCGCAGGCCGAGGTCGCCGTGATGGGGCCGGAGGGCGCGGTCAACATCATCTACCGCCGCGACATCGCCAAGAGCCCGACCCCGGACGAGCGCCGCCAGAAGCTGATGGACGACTACAAGGCGCGCTTCGCCAACCCCTACAGCGCGGCCGAGCGCGGGTACATCGACGACGTGATCGTCCCGCACGAGACCCGCCCGAAGCTGATCAACGCCCTGCACACGCTCCAGACCAAGCGCGAGCCGGGCCCCAAGCGCAAGCACGGGAACATCCCGCTGTAGGACCCGGCCCCGCATCAGGCGTTCAGGGCTACGATGCGTGGGGATGCGGCGCCTGCTCCTGCTCCTCGCCGCGGCGGCCGTGCTCGGCGTCCCCGCGACCGCGACCGCGGCCACTCCGCGGCCCTTCGTCTACGTCGTCGTGATGGACGGCCTGGACGGCGACCGCGTCGACGCCGGGGAGGCGCCGTTCGTCTCCTCGCTGCTGGCCGGCCAGGGCGCCCATGCGGCGTACTACCGCGAGTCGCGCTCGGCGATGGTGGCCGAGACCAACCCCAACCACACCGCGATGGTGACCGGCGCCTACCCGACCCGGTCGGGCGTCTATGCCAACGGCTTCGCCGTGTACCACCCGCTGGAGAACGACGACTCGTGCCGTCCCACCGGCCCGAGGGACGTCACGAAGCCGCCGCACGAGACCAGCGGCGAGAACGCCAACTGCATCCAGGCCGAGACGATCTTCGCCGCCATCCGCAAGCAGGGCAACCCGGACGGCCTGGTCACGGCGGGGATCTTCGGCAAGCCCAAGCTGGCGAAGCTCTTCGACACCCGCCAGGCCTCGGCCCCCCGGCGCGACCTCGACTACATCTGGGCCCCGTGCACCCCGGACGAGGCGCGCACGGACTACTGCGAGAGCGTCCCGTCGGTCCCGCGCTACGGCTACGCGTTCCTGGACAGCCAGCCCATGGACGCCGTCCTGCGCTCGATCCGCGACGGCGTTCCCGTGCCGGGCGCGGCCCGGCGGCGCCCCGACCTGACCTTCGTGAACCTGCCCGAGATCGACAACGCCGGCCACGTCTTCAGCACGGCCACTGGGGCCTACACGCAGGCGATCTCCGACTCCGACGCCCAGATCAAGCGGCTGGTCGACGAGCTGCGGGCCCGGGGCGAATGGTCGCGCAGCGTCCTGGTCCTGCTCTCGGACCACTCGATGGAGACGACGCTGACCAAGACGAGCATGGACGACGCGTTCCCCGCGGCCGGGATACCGAAGAGCGACTTCATGGCCATCGGCAAGAGCGGCGTCGACCTGATCTACCTGACCAACCGCGCGAGCCCCTCACGGTTCGACAAGCTCAAGCGGATGCGCGCCGCCGCGCTGGCGACGGGCAACGTCTCCGAGGCGCTCTACCGCGAGCCCAACCCGCTGGACGGCGGCTCGGCGAACACGCTCGACGGGCGCCACCCGGAGTGGCACGCCGCGGGCGAGCGCGGGCCCGACCTGTTCCTCACCCACAGGCCCGGGGGGTCGTTCTCCGACCCCGACCCCGACGACCAGCCGCTGCCCGGCCACCACGGCGCCCCCCAGACCCGCGACAACTTCTTCGCCGTGATCGGCGGGGCCGAGCACGTCGTGCGCCAGGACCGCGCCGGGACGCGCGCGCCCGACTTCGACGACACCGCGGCCAACCCGCGCCAGGCCGAGAACGTAGACGTGGCGGCCACGGTCATGGGGCTGTTCGGCCTGGCCGCCCCGGCCCAGGACCAGGGGCGCTTCCTCGGCGAGGCGTTCGACGGCCGGCGGCTGCCGGGACACGCCGCGCCGGCGCGCCCCGGGCTGAGCGTGCGCAAGGGTCGCGGCTACCGCTACCGGGCCACGTTCACCGGCGGGGCCGTGTTCGACCTCGACGTGCGGAGGGGCAAGCGCGTGTTCCGGCGCGTCTCGCAGGTGCGAACCTCGGCCGTCGCGTTCCCCCGCCCGCGCGGGCGCCGGCTGCGCCTGTACCTGCGGACGACCGCGGCCAGCGGCGTGCGCAGCTACCCCGCCGCGATGACGGTCGGCCCGCCGCGGCGCCGGCGTTAGCCCTCCAGGCGCTCGTAGCCGGGCAGGGTCAGGAACTCCACGAACTCGTCGCCCAGCGCGACCAGCTCGAACAGCTCGCGCGCCGGGCCGGCGGGCTGCGCGGCCAGGGCCGCGTGCACCGCACGGGCGTCGACGACGCCGTGGCGCAGCCACTGCCACACCTGGCCGCGCGCGATCTCCGCGGTGGCCGCGTCCTCCATCAGCCCGTGGATCGCCGCCGCGCCCTGCCCGCGCAGCCACGAGTCGAGGTAGGCCACGCCGACCTCCACGTTGGCGTTCAGCCCGGCCTCGGTGCACTCCCCCGGCGTGGCGGGGATGGCCAGCAGGTCGCGCGCGCTCGAGCTGGTTGGGTTTGCCGGGCGTGAGCACGGCGTCGAAGGCCTCCTGCGCCACCGGGACCGAGTCGGGATGCGCCACCCACGTCCCGTCGAACCCGTCCGAGGCCTCCCGGCGCTTGTCGTCGCGCACGGCGGCGTAGGCGCGCTCGTTGGCGGCCGGGTCGCGGCGCGAGGGGATGACCGCCGCCATCCCGCCCATGGCGTGCGCGCCCCGGCGGTGGGCGGTGTGGACGAGCAGCTCGGTGTAGGCGCGCATGAACGGGACGGTCATGGTCACCGCGGCGCGGTCGGGCAGCACGAAGTCCGGGCGGGTCCGGAAGCGCTTGATGGCCGAGAAGATGTAGTCCCAGCGCCCGGCGTTCAGGCCGGTGGCGTGGTCGCGCAGCTCGAACAGGATCTCGTCCATCTCGAAGGCGGCGGGCAGCGTCTCGACGAGCACGGTCGCGCGGACGGTCCCGGGGTCCAGGCCGAGCGCCGCCTCGGCGGCCGTGAAGACGTCGCGCCACAGGGCGGCCTCGTGGCGCGACTCGAGCTTGGGGAGGTAGAGGTAGGGGCCGGCGCCGCGCTCCAGCAGCTCGCGCGCGTTGTGGAACAGGTGCAGCCCGAAGTCGAACAGCGCGCCGGCCACCGGCTCGCCGTCCACGCGCAGGTGGCGCTCGGGCAGGTGCCAGCCGCGCGGGCGCACGTGCAGCGTGGCCGGGTCCTCGCCCAGGCGGTACTCGCGCCCGTCCGGCTCGGTGTGGGCGATCGTGCCGCGCACGGCGTCCAGGAGGTTGACCTGCCCGCCGACCATGTTGGCCCAGGTCGGGGAGTTGGAGTCCTCGAAGTCGGCCATGAAGCCCCGCGCGCCGGAGTTCAGCGCGTTGATGACCATCTTGCGATCGGTGGGTCCGGTGATCTCCACCCGCCGGTCGGTCAACGCCGGCGGGGCGGGCGGGACCGTCCACTCCCCGGCCCGCACCCCGCCGGTCCCGGCGGGGAAGTCCAGCGTGGCGCCGGCGTCCAGCTCGGCCTGGCGCCGGACGCGCGCGTCCAGCAGCTCGCGCCGGCGCCCGTCGAACTCGGCGTGCAGCAGCGCCACCAGGTCCAGCGCCCCGGCGGTGAGCACCTCCTCGAAGCGCGGTCCAAGTGGCCCGGCGATCTCGACGCGCATACGGCGCGAGATGATCCCAGGAACGATCAGGCGGGCCTGACCAGCCGCCGGCTCACAGCCGGACGGTCTGGGCGTCCACCCGGCCCTCGCGCCACGCCGCGTGGGCCGCCGTGGCCACCGCGAGGTCCTGGATGGCCAGGCCGGTGGAGTCGAAGAGGGTGACGGCATCGGGCCCGGGGCGCCCGGGCGCGTCGCCGGCCAGGACGGCGCCCAGGGGGGTCACCTGCTCGCGGCGGACGAGGCCGGCGGCGACGGCGCCGGTCAGCTCGCCGCCGTGGACCGCCTGCTCCCACTCGTCGCAGAACAGCGCGCAGGAGGCGACGGCGCCGGGCGTCGCCTCGGCCTTGCCGGGCCCGTCCGCCCCGAGCATGTTCAGGTGCCGGCCGGGGCGCAGGTCGCCCGCCTCGACGACCGGCTCGTGGCCCGGCGTCACGCAGCACACCACGGAGCACTCCAGCGCCCGCGCCCGCGAGCCGGCGCGCCAGCCCAGCTCGCCGGCCAGCCGCCGGGCCGCCGCGGAGTCCGGGTCGTGGCACACGCCGTCGGCGTAGCCGGCCGCGGCCAGGCAGCGCGCGGCCCACGCCCCGTGCAGCCCGCAGCCGACGATCCCCGCGGACCGCGCTCCGTCCGCGGCCAGCGCCTCCGCGGCCACGGCGGCGACGGCGCCGGTGCGCAGCGCGGTCACCGAGCGGGCGTCGAGCAGCATCTGCGGCTCGCCGGACTCCGCGTCGGACAGGCACACGACCCCGGTGACCGTGGGCAGCCCGCGCGCCGGGTTGCCGGGGAACGAGGTCACCCACTTCAGCAGCGCCAGTCCGCCCCCGCGGGCCGGCATGGCGCGGAAGTCGCCGAACGGCGGGCTGTCGAGGTAGACCTTGGCCGGCATCGTCCACTCCCCCCGGTGGTGCGCGAGGAACCCCTCGCGGACGGCGGCGATCGCCGCCGCCGGCGAGACGGCGGACAGGACCGCGGCGTGATGCAGGACGGCGAGCTCGGGCATGGGCGCGGGAGGCTAGCCGCGGCCGGCGCGGGCCGGCGCGGACGACCTATACGCTGCGCCGCCGGATGGTGAACCGCCGCCCCGAGCTTGCGATCGTCGCTCCCAGCGCCTCCCCCGACGAGGCGGCCGCGGTCGTCGCCGCGCTCGAGCGATTCATGCGCGACATGGCGCCGGCGCCCGTCCCCTGCGGGCCGCCGCGCGACCCGTGGGCGCGCGCCGCGCTGCTGGACGCCACCGGCCGCGAGCCCGACGAGCCCACGCCCTGGGGCGACCCCCACCCGTGGGGTTGACCCCCGCCTCGCCCTCCCCCTCCCCCCGCCGGCGGCTGCCCGCGACCGCCGCCCTGGCCGTCGCCGTCTTCGCGGTCATCGCATCCCCGGCGCACGCCGCGGAGTGGACGACGTTCGGCTACGACTCCGCGCGGACCGGCGACAACCCGCAGGAGACGGCGCTGGGCGTGGCCAGCGCGGGCTCCCTGCGCGAGGCCTGGAGCGCCGAGCTCGACGGCGTGGTCACCGCGCAGCCGCTCGTGGTCACCGGCGTCCGGCTGCGCGGCGGCCGCCGCGCCGAGCTGGTGATCGCCGCCACCGAGCACGGGAGCGTGTCCGCCCACGACGCCGCCACGGGCGCGCGGGTGTGGCGCCGCGCGCTCCCGCGGCGCAAGACCCGCTGCGGGGACATGCCGGGCGGCGTCTACGGGGTCAGCGCCACCCCGGTGGTGGACCGGCGCGCCGGGCGGCTGCTCGTCGTCTCGGCGGACGGGCGCGCGCACGCGCTGTCGCGGGCCACGGGCGCCGAGCGGCCGGGCTGGCCGGTCGCCGTCACCGACGCACCCGCCCGCGAGTACGTGTGGGGCGCTCTGGCCCTGCACGGGGGGCGCCTGTACGCCGCCACCGCCTCGCACTGCTCCAACGCCTTCTTCCGTGGGCGCATCGCCGCGATCGACGTCGGGCGCCACCGGGTGGTGCGCCGCTGGTTCTCGCTTCCGGGCCGCCGGCGCGGCGGCGGGATGTGGGGGTGGGGCGGGATCGCCGTGGACCGCGCCCGCGGCGACCTGTTCGCGGCCACGGCGGACGCGATCGGCTCGCCCGCGCACTGGCCCCGCGCCGACAGCGTGGTGCGCCTCGACCGCAACCTGGTCCCGCGCGCCCACAACCGCCCGCGGGCGATCGCCGACGTCCAGGACTCGGAGTTCGGCGGCGCGCCGGTACTCCTGGACGCCCCGGGCTGCCCGCCGCAGCTGGCGGTGGTGCACAAGTCCGGCGCCCTGCTGCTCTACGACCGCGACCGGATCGGCGCAGGCCCGCGCCAGCTCCTCCAGGCGGCCAGCCCGGACCACCTCGGGGCCTACGGCACCTACGCCTGGTCGGCCGCCGCCCGGACGCTGTTCGTGGCCAACAACTCCTCCGGCGACCTATCGCACGGGCTCAACGCGCTGCGCCTGGACGAGACATGCACCCTGGTCCCGCTGTGGTCGAACCCGGTGGGGCCGAACCCGGCGGTCCTCAGCCCGCCGGTCACCGCGAACGGCGTCGTGTACCTGGCCACCGGCTTCGGGAGGGAAGTCTGGGCGCTGGAGGGCGCAACCGGCCGCGCGCTGTGGACCAGCCCCCGCCTCCCGGGCGCCGTCTACGCCGGCCCGACCGTGGCCAACGGCCGCCTGTTCGTGGCCGGCTGGGACGAGCGCCTGCGCGCCTACGCACCGGCTTCGTAGGCCCCGCGGCGGGAAAATAGCCTAAAGGGGACAGGCTTTTGCTACATTCCGCCGTTCTAGGCGGCGAGTCGCAGAAGGAGACTTACATCCATGGAACCGACGTCGGCCCCGAGCGAGCGCAAGGGACGGCCCGGATCGCTCGAGAACCCCGAGGTGCTCGAGAACGTACCCGGGCACCTGATCCCCATCCTCGAGCGCGAGTTCGACGACTTCGACTCCGAGGCCGGGAAGTTCCTCGACGGCCAGACGCCCGAGGACGAGTTCATCGGCTTCCGCCTCAAGCAGGGCGTGTACGGCCAGCGCCAGGCCGACGTCCAGATGGTCCGGGTCAAGCTCCCGTTCGGCGGCATCACGCCGGAGCAGATGGAGACCTTCGCCGACGTGACGGAGCGTTACGCGCCGCTGAACAAGGCGCACATCACCACCCGCCAGAACATCCAGATCCACCACATCCCGCTCGCCGAGATGACCAAGCTCATCCGCGAGATCTCCGAGTCCGGGCTGTCCTCCCGGGAGGGGTGCGGCAACACGGTGCGCAACGTCACCGGCGACCCGTGGGCCGGCGTGTGCGAGAACGAGCTCTTCGACCCCACGCCCTACGTCGGCGCCTACGTGCGCTACTTCGTCCGCCATCCCACGACCCAGCTGATGCCGCGCAAGGTGAAGACCGCGTTCACCGCCACCGACGAGGACCGCGCGATCACCGGGATCCACGACGTCGCCTACATCCCGCGCATCCGCGACGGCGTGAAGGGCTTCGAGATGCGCGTGGGCGGCGGCACCTCGATCATGCCGCGGATCGCGCCCACGCTGAAGGACTTCGTGCGCGCCGACGACGGCGAGTACCTCAAGTACGCCGAGGCCGTCTTCCGCATCTTCGACCGGCAGGAGTGGCTGCGCAAGAACCGCGCCCGCGCGCGGATCAAGGTGTTCGTGGACAAGTTCGGCATCGACGAGCTGCGCCGCCAGGTCGAGGAGGAGCTGCGGGGCGACTGGGTGGCCGAGCGCGACTTCGACCCGGGCCCGCTGCTGTTCGTGCACGACGAGCAGGCCGGCGCGCCGCCCGTCCCGGCGTCCCCCGGCACCCCCAACGGCGACCGCGGCGACTACGACCGCTGGGTCGCCTCCAACGTGAGGGCCCAGCGCCAGGCCGGGTTCTCCACCGCGCAGGTCAAGGTCACGCGCGGCGACCTCACCCCCGAGCAGTTCCGCGGCCTCGCACAGGTCATGCGCGACTTCAGCGGCGGCTACGCCCGCACCACGGTCGAGCAGAACCTCGTGCTGCGCTGGGTGCGCGACGAGACCCTGTACGACCTGTGGACGCGGCTGTCCGCCCTGGGCCTCGGCGACGCCGGGGCCGACGAGGTCACCGACGTCGTCAGCTGCCCCGGCACCGACTCGTGCAAGCTCGGGATCACCAGCTCGATGGGCCTCAACGCCGCCGTCCAGCAGCGCCTGGAGGACATGGCGATCGAGGACCCGCTGACCCGGCGCGTCCACATCAAGATGAGCGGCTGCCCCAACGGCTGCAGCCAGCACCACATCGCCAACATCGGCTTCTACGGGGCCTCGATCAAGGTGGGCGGCAAGACCGTTCCCGCGTACGTCGCCCACATCGGCGGCACCTACGAGGGCGGCGAGGTCGTCTACGGAAACCGGCTGAAGGTGCGTCTGCCGGCCAAGCGCGTCCCCGACGCGATTGAGCGCTGGCTGCGGGCCTACGAGGCCGAGCGGACCGAGGGCGAGGAGTTCAACGCCTACGCGGAGCGGGTCGGGCAGACCCACTTCGAGGACCTGGTCCGCGACCTCGCCCTCCCGCCCGAGTTCAGCCTCGAGACGATGCAGATGTTCGTCGACTGGAAGCAGAGCGTTCCGTTCGAGGTCATTCGGGGCGAGGGCGAGTGCGCGATCTGAGCGAATCCGCACGGGACGTCCTGCGCGACGCCGTCGAGCGCTTCGGCGACGGCCTGGTGGTGGCGTGCTCCTTCCAGAAGGAGGAGTCGGTCCTGCTCGACCTGCTCCTCCCCCTCCAGCCCCACCCGCGGGTGTTCACCATCGACACCGGCGTCCTGTTCCCCGAGACGCTCCAGACCTGGCGCGCGTTCGAGGAGCGCTGGGACCTGAAGGTCGAGGTCGCCGACGCCAAGGCCGACCCGCCGTGGACCGGGGGCGAGCACTGCTGCGCCAACGGCGCCAAGGCGCAGGCGCTGGACCGCGCCCTGGAGGGCGCGACGGCCTGGGTCACCGGCCTGCGCCGCGAGCAGGCGCCGACCCGCGAGAGCGTCGAGGTCCTCGCGCGGGACCGGCGCGGCCTGTGGAAGGTCAACCCGCTGGCCGACTGGACGGACCGCGACGTGTGGGCGCACATCGCCGCCCACGACCTTCCCTACAACCCGCTGCACGACCAGGGCTACGCCTCGATCGGCTGCATGCCCTGCACGGCGCCGGGCGCGGGCCGCGAGGGTCGCTGGGCCGGCCAGGACAAGACCGAGTGCGGCCTGCACGTGGAGGCCTGAGCCGTGGATCCGCTGATCGTCGTCTTCGGCCTGGGCGTCGGCATCCTCGTCGGGATGACCGGCATCGGCGGCGGGTCGCTGATGACGCCGCTGCTCATCATCGTGGCCGGCATCAAGCCCGTCGTCGCCATCGGGACCGACCTGGCCTACGGCGCCGTGACCAAGACGGTCGGCGGCTGGCGCCACTGGCGCAAGGGCACGGTGGACTTCGGGGTGTCGTGGTGGCTGGCCGGCGGCAGCGTCCCCGGGTCGCTGATCGGGGTGTGGCTGCTCGACCGCCTGCACCACCGCTACGGCGACGGGTTCGACGACAGCCTGCTGCTGGTGGTGGCGGGCGCGCTGCTCGTCGTCTCGCTGGCCATCCTGGCCCGCGCGCTGTTCATGCCGCGGCTCGTCGCCAAGGAGCGCCACACCGTCGAGATGACGCGGCGGGTCAAGGCGACGGCCGTGGGCATCGGCCTCGTCCTGGGGATGGTCCTCGGCTTCACCTCGGTGGGCAGCGGCGCGCTGATCGGCCTGGCGCTGATCCTCGTCTTTCACCTGACGCCGCACCGCGTCGTCGGCACCGACGTCTTCCACGCCGCCGTCCTGCTGTGGGTGGCCGGGCTGGCCCACTTCGTCTCGGGCAACGTGGACCTGGTGCTGATGTCCAACATCCTGCTCGGCTCGGTCCCGGGCGTGTGGATCGGGACCAACCTGATGACGCGCGTGCCGTCCAACGGGCTGCGCCCCGCCCTGGGCTGCGTCCTGCTCGGCTCCGCGCTGGGCGTGGCCTCGAAGGCCGGGATCGAGATCCCCGTCGCGGCCATCGTGGGCCTCCCGGCGGCCGCCGGCGTGGCGGCGTGGGTGCTGGCCCGGGGGCGCCCCCCTTTCGCGACGAGTTCACGTCCCGTCCCGAGTGAGGCGTCGTGAACGCCGCCCACTACGAGCTCTCGCACCTGCGCGCGCTGGAGGCCGAGGCCGTCCACATCATGCGCGAGGTGGCGGCCGAGCTGGAGCGCCCTGTGCTGCTGTTCTCCGGCGGCAAGGACTCGATCGTGCTCCTGCGCCTGGCCGAGAAGGCGTTTCGCCCGGCCAGGTTCCCCTTCCCGATCATGCACGTGGACACCGGCCACAACTTCCCCGAGGTCATCGAGTTCCGCGACCGCCGGGTGGCCGAGCTGGGCGAGGAGCTGATCGTCGCCTCCGTGCAGGAGTCCATCGACTCGGGCCGCGTGGTCGAGGAGCTGGGGCCGCGCGCGTCGCGCAACCGCCTGCAGACGGTGACGCGGCTCGACGCGATCGAGGAGCACGGCTTCGACGCCGCATTCGGCGGCGCGCGGCGCGACGAGGAGCGCGCGCGGGCCAAGGAGCGCGTGTTCTCGTTCCGCGACGACTTCGGCCAGTGGGACCCCAAGCGCCAGCGCCCCGAGCTGTGGAGCCTGTACAACGGGCGCATCCGCCACGGCGAGCACGTGCGCGTCTTCCCGATCTCCAACTGGACCGAGCTCGACGTGTGGCGCTACATCGACGCCGAGGGCCTGGAGGTCCCGCCGATCTACTTCGCCCACCGGCGCGAGGTGTTCCGCCGCGACGGGATGCTCTACGCCGTCTCCCCCCACGTCGAGCTGATGGACGGCGAGGAGCCGTTCGAGGCCTCCGTGCGCTACCGGACGGTGGGCGACATGTCGTGCACCGGCGGCGTGGTCTCCGACGCCGCCGACCTGGCGACGGTGGTGGCCGAGATCGCGGCCACGCGGGTCACCGAGCGCGGCGAGACCCGCGCCGACGACCGCGTCACCGAGGCCGCGATGGAGGACCGCAAGCGCGAGGGCTACTTCTGATGAGCCGGACCGCGGAACTGCTGCGCTTCGCCACGTCCGGTTCGGTCGACGACGGGAAGTCGACGCTGATCGGCCGGCTGCTCTACGACTCCAAGCAGGTGATGGTCGACCAGCTCGAGCACCTCGAGCAGGTCAGCGCCAAGCGCAACGGCGGGCCCAACGGCAACGGCGCCGGCATCGACCTCTCGCTGCTCACCGACGGCCTGCGCGCCGAGCGCGAGCAGGGGATCACGATCGACGTCGCCTACCGCTACTTCCAGACCCCCAAGCGCGAGTTCATCATCGCCGACACGCCGGGCCACGCCGAGTACACGCGCAACATGGTCACCGGCGCCTCCACGGCCGACCTGTCCCTGGTCCTCATCGACGCCGGCAACGGCGTCGTGGAGCAGAGCAAGCGCCACGCGTACATCGCCTCGCTGCTGCGCATCCCCCACCTCGTCGTGTGCGTGAACAAGATGGACGCGGTGGAGTGGAGCGAGGAGCGGTTCGAGGAGATCGCCGAGGACTTCGGCGACTACGTGGCCCCGCTGGGGATCCACGACGTCACCTTCATCCCCATCAGCGCGCTGCGCGGCGACAACGTGGTCGACCGCTCGGCGAACATGCCCTGGTACCAGGGCCCGACCGTCCTGCACCACCTCGAGCACGTCCACATCGCGTCGGACCGCAACCTGGTCGACGCGCGCTTCCCGGTCCAGTGGGTGATCCGCACGCCCGACTACCGCGGGTACGCGGGCCAGGTCGCGGGCGGAGTGCTGAGCGTGGGCGACGAGGTCGTCGTCCTGCCCTCGGGGCGGCGTTCGCGCATCGCAGCGATCGACCTCGGCGGCGTCGAGGTGGAGGAGGCGTTCCCCCCGATGTCGGTGGCGCTGCGCCTGGAGGACGACGTCGACGTGGGCCGCGGCGACCTGCTCGCCCGCCCGGACGACGCGCCGGCGCCCTCGCGGGAGATCGTGGCCGACGTGTGCTGGATGGCCGACGCCCCACTGCACGAGGGCGCCCGCTACGCGATCAAGCACACCACGCGCGCGGCGCGGGCCGTGGTAGACGCCGTCGAGCACCGCATCGACGTCCACACGCTCAAACCCGACTGCGCCGGGTGCGAGCTGGGCCTCAACGACATCGGGCGCGTCCGGCTGCGCCTCAGCGCGCCGCTGGTCGCCGACCCCTACGCGCGCAACCGCACCACGGGCTCGTTCATCCTCATCGACGAGGCGACGAACGAGACCGTCGGGGCGGGGATGATCGCCTAGGGCAGCAGCTCGAACGCCGGCCGGTGGCGGGGCGTCACGGTCCCGAAGTGCCGGCGGTCCAGCGTGACGACGACCGGCGCGTCGAGGCGCTCGGCCAGGGCGATCACCGAGGCGTCGGTGCCGCCGAGGGGGAAGTCGGAGTACTGCTCGACCAGCTCGCCCATGCGCACGAAGTCCTCGGGCGTCGGGCCTTCGACGTCGACGCTTTCGAGGCTGCGCAGGAACTGCGACTCCATGCGGGGCCCGAGACGCTCGGCCACGAGGTAGGTCGCCTCGGCGACGACCATGGCCGGAACCACGAACCGCAGGTCACGCCGCTGGGACGTGGCCGCGGCCGCGTCGTGGTGACGGTCCCTGACGTCCACCGCCGCGTAGACGGCGTTGGTGTCAACTACCGCGATGGTCAATCCACTGGGACCATTCGCGCGCCAGGATCGCCTCATCGTTCTCAGCGATGCTCTCGCTGCCGTCACTTCGCCCCAGGCCGACGAACGGGAGCCCGCGCCCGAGCTCGAGATGGCGCTCGATCGCCTCGCGGGCGACCTTGGAGACCGGCTGGCGGCGCCGCTGCGCCTCGCGCTTCAGCGCGGCGGCGACGTCATCCGGGAGGGAGAGAGTGGTGCGCTGCATACGCGCATACTAGCACCACCCGGCTCAGCTCTCGGCCAGGACGATCACGCGGTCGTCGCCGTCGAGCACGACGGCGTCGGACTTGCGAGGGTTGAGGACGACGCCGCCGCTCGGCTCCCCGGCGGCCGCCTTCTGGCGGTAGCCCACCGCGACCTCGCCCCGCCGCCGCGCCGCCTCCACCACCGTGGCGAAGGCGATCGCGGCGCCGGGGCGGACGTAGTCGGCGGCCGGTCGCAGGTAGATCTCCGAGCCGGCGGACTGGAACAGCTCGGAGAAGACGTCCTCGAGGTGCGGGTTCTCGGAGATCTGGGCGATCATCAGGCTGATCAGGCGGTCCGAGACGATCACGTCGTCGACGTAGGTGACCTGGGCCAGCTGGCGGTTGCGGTCGTCGAGCATCTCGCTGACGATCGAGAACTCCGACTCGGCGCGCGCGGCGATGTCGCGCAGGTGCAGGAGCGTGACCAGCGTGCGGGCGTCGGCGCGCTGGCGGTCGAGCTCCTCGGAGTCCGACATCACGATCACGTGGTCGTACTCGGGGACGCGCAGCGCGTCGAGCGTGCGCCGGTCGGTCGTGTTCCCGGCGCGCAGTTCGATCCGGAGGTTCTTCAGGCCGCCGCACTCCGCCGCCACCTCGGCCTCGGCCGCCGGCCACTCGGCCATCACCGTGGCCCGGGACCCGAACCGGACGAACTCGTCGAGCTCGCGCAGGACCTCCACCGTGCGCGGGTTCCAGCCCAGGAGCAGGACCGTCTCCGCGGCGCCGTCGACCGTGGGCGGGCTGACGATCGCCGCCTCGTCGACCGGCGCGGTGCAGGGCTCGGCCGCGGCCAGGCGGGCGTCGTCGGCGGCGATCGCGATCACGTCGTCGGCCGGGCCGATCTCGGTGTCGGGCGGCGGGTTGATCTTCGTGCCCTCGCCGTCGCGGCGCAAGCCGATGATCGCGCAGTCGTCGTAGGCCAGCAGCGCCTCGCCGAACGGCTTGCCGACCAGGGCGGGCTCGTGACGGAAGTAGACCTCGTCGCCGCTGAAGTCGAGCAGGTCGCCGTAGACGACGCTGACCCCGGACTGCCGCGACGCCTGGACGATGAGCCGCGCGATCGTCTCGCGCTTGTCGATCAGCACGGTCTCGTCGCCGCCGACCAGGCGGGCGGCCTCGAGGTTCGCGGGGTCCGAGATCTCGGCGACGATGTGGTAGGGCTCGGGCTTGCGCCGGGGGCCCTGGGTGAGCGCGAGGACGATCTTGATCACGTGCGCGTCGGGCGCGCTGTCGCCGGTCTCGGCGAGGACGACGATCGAGCGCGCGGCGTGCGGGTTGACGATCTCGAGGTCGTCGAGGTCGATGGGCGATCCGCTGCGACAGACCACGCGCGTGCGGCCGAGCCTCGGGACCTTGTCGCGGACCGAGTCCTCCATCTCGACCTTGTCGCGGTCGGCCAGGATCACCACCACGGGGTCCCTCTCGGACTCGTTGGCGATCGCCAGCTCGGCCAGGATCGTGAAGACCGTGTCCGACCAGCCGAGGATCAGCGTGTGGTCGTGCTCGACGACGAACGAGCGGCCCTTGCGCAGCTCCTGGAGCTTGGAGTCCAGCCCGGTGGCGATGACGCCGATCAGCGCGCTGACGATGAACAGGCCCAGCAGCGTGAGCACGAGCATGGTGAGCAGGAAGACCCACCCGCCCGCGTCGCCGGCCACCGTCCCGGGGTCCAGCGCGTGCAGGAGGCTGTCGAAGACCTGGCGGACCGGACCCGGCTTGGTCCCGTCCTCGCGCTCGGGCGCCAGGTCCCCGGCGAGGACGACGATGCTGAAGAGCCCGATCAGCGCCGCCGTCGCAACGGCGAGCCAGCCCACGAGGGCGGGGACGCCGCGCGACATCGTGTTGTCGAAGGCGTAGCGGAGGCGCTGACGCCACGTGATCGCCGGCGGGCCCGATTTCACGCGGCGGAGCTTAGCCGCGGGGACCGCGGGGTCTCAGCGCGGCGAGGCGAGGGTGAAGAAGCGGGTGCGCGTGAGGCGGTTGCCCGCGGCGTCGCGGGCCGTGACCGACGCCCGTACGCGGACCCGGCGCAGGCGCCGCACGAGGGCGCGGTTGGGCGGGGAGAGCTGGACGCGGATCGTCGCCGAGCGGCCGCCGGCCAGGCGGTAGCCGCGCGAGCCGAGCCGGACGCGGCGCCGGACCGAGACCTGCACGAGCCCGGCGGTGGTCAGCGTGACCGTGCCGGTGCACGAGCGCTCGGTGACTGGACAGGACACGCGCACCGGGACCTGGCCGGCGGTGCGCAGGAAGACGGTGCGAGGGATCGTCACGCCGATGGCCGGCCGGGTGACGTCGGCGGGCGACTCCAGGACGTCCACGACGCCGTTGCAGTTCAGGTCCGCCCCGCCCCGCGCCGGCTTGGCGCCGTCGGCGGGCGCGCAGTCCGCGGTGTCGGGCAGGCCGTCGCCGTCGAAGTCGGCGGGAGCCGGGGGCGGGGCCGGGGCCGGGGCCGGGGCCGGGGGCTGCGGCGTGCCGCCGCCACCGCTGGTGATTCCACGGTCGACGGTCTCGCAGTCGGAGGCGATCGAGTCTGCGACGTCGGCGGTCACGGCGTCCGTGCCGGCGCCGCACGTGCCCTGGTCGGCGAACGCGTCGCGCGTGATCAGACTGTCGTCTTCCGTGCCACCGGAAAGGGTGTCCTGGCCGTCGCCGCCGTTGACGGTGTCGTTGCCGCCGTCGCCCGCGAGGTTGTCGTTGCCGCCGGCGCCGGTCAGGAGGTCGCCCCCGGCGCCGCCCGTCAGGGCGTTGATGCGATCGTCCCCGGCCAGGGAGTCCGAGCCCCCACCGCCGGTCAGGTTCTCGACGCTCGTCCCCACCGTGTCGCGGGAGCCGCTCGCGCCGTCCTCGTCGCTGCCGTCGTCGCCGCCCGAGCCGTCGAGATCGGCGGTCACGTCGTTCGCGTGGTCGGAGTAGTCGGCGGTGTCCGACGCCCCGCTTCCGCCATCGAGCTCGTCGGCGCCCGTGCCGCCGGTGAGGACGTCCGTGTCGTCCTGACCGAACAGCGTGTCGGCGCCGGCCTTGCCGGCGAGCCGATCGTCGCCCGCGCCGCCTTCGAGCCGGTTCGCCGCCGCGTCGCCGGACAGCTCGTCGTTGCCGCTACCGCCCACGAGGCTCTCGACGGTCGCCGCGTCGATGGTGTCGCGCGCGCCCGCCGCACCGTCCTCGACGCCGCCGTCGTTCCCGGCCGCGCCGCCGATGTCAGCGATGACCGAGGCAGCGTGGTCGTGGTAGCTCGCGACGTCCGTTCCTCCGCCGCCGTTCAGCCCGTCGGCGCCCGGACCACCGGCGAGCACGTCGCTCCCCGGACCACCGTTCAAGGACTCGTTGGACGAGTCGCCGCTCAGTTCGTCGGCGCCGTTGCCACCGGTGAGCACCTCGACCGTCGACTGGACGTCGTCCCGTTCTCCTGCGCCGGAGACGTCGCCGTCGTTGGCCCCCGCGCCGACCGTCACCGCCACGCGCGCGCCGCGCGAGGCGTAGGACACGGCGTCGCCGGTGCCGGCGCCGCCGTCGATCACGTCGGAGCCGTCCGGGCTCGCGCCCTGGAGGAACTGGTCGTCCGCCTCGTCGCCATGGAGCTCGTCGGCGCCGCCGGCGCCGTCGATCACGTCCATTCCGTCGCCGCCGCGGACGACGTTGGCGGCCGAGCTGCCCGTGATGCCGTCGCCGGCAGCGCCACCCGTGATGTCCTCGACCGTGTCCTGGACGTTGTCCTGCTCGTTCGTTTCGCCGTCGTTGCCGGGCGCGGCCGCGTTGTCCAGCGACACGGTCACCGAACCGTCGCGACCGCCGTACGTAACCCGATCGCGATCGCCGGGACCGCCGTCGAGGGAGTCGGCGCCGTCGGGGTCCGCGCCCTGGTCCAGGACGTCGTCGCCCACCTCGCCCCTTACGGTGTCGTTGCCGCCAGCTCCGTCGAGGTCATCGCCGCCGTCGCCGCCCTCGAGCACGTTCGGGCCGCCGTCCCCGGTCAGGTCGTCGTTCGCGCTGCCTCCGGACAGGTTCTCCACCGACGCCGGGTCCACGGTGTCCCGCAAACCGGCGGGGCCGTCCTCGGCGCCGCCGTCGTTTCCGGCGGCACCTCCGAGGTCGACGACGACACGGCTCAGATGATCGGAGTACAGGGCGGTGTCGGAGGTGCCGGCGCCGCCGACGAGGCCGTCCGCCCCAGCGCCTCCCGTGAGGTCGTCGGTCCCGGCGCCGCCGTCGAGCGAGTCGGGACCGTCGCCGCCCTCCAGCGTGTCGTCTCCCGTGCTGGCGACAAGTCCGTCCATGCCGGCTCCACCGAGCAGGCGATCGCCGGAGCCTCCGCCGCTGAGCTGATCCGCGCCGTCGCCTCCGCTCAGGACGTTCGCGTTCCCGTCGCCGGAGAGGCCGTCGTCGCCGTTCCCGCCGGTGATGTTCTCCACCGTCGCCGGATCGATCGTGTCGCGGTTGCCGGCCGATCCGTCTTCGGGGCTTCCGTCGTCGCCCGCGGCGCCGCCGATGCCCGCGGTGACGTTCTGCACATGATCGGAGTAGTCGGCGGTGTCGCTCGCGCCCGCGCCCCCCAACAGCTGGTCTCCGCCGGCCGCGCCGATGAGCGTGTCGTGGCCCCCGTTGCCGGTGAGTGCGTTGTTGCCGGCGTCACCCGTGAGCTGGTCGTTCCCGCCGCCGCCCGCGATGTTCTCGACGTCGGTCGGGTCGATGGAGTCGCGGCCGTTCGCCGGGCCATCCTCGGCGCCGCCGTCTTCCCCGGCGCCGCCGGGCAGGCCGGCCACGACGAGTTGCGTGTGGTCCGAGTAGTCGGCGGTGTCCGACGTGCCCGGGCCGCCCGCCAGCGTGTCGGCGCCGGCGGCACCCTTGAGGTTGTCATCCCCGCCGTTGCCGTCCAGGACGTTGGCCCCCGCGCTGCCGGTCAGGAAGTCTCCGGTCGTGCCGCCGTCGATGTTCTCCACGTCGGCGGGGTTGATCGTGTCGCGGGAGCCCGCCGCGCCGTCCTCCGTGCTGCCGTCGCCGCCCGCAGACCCGCCGATGTCGGCCGTGACGGACGCGGCGTGATCGGAGTAATCGGCGGTATCGCCGCCGTCGCCCCCGTTCAGGGTGTCGGCGCCGCCCAGGCCCTTCAGCGAGTCGTCGCCCGATCCGCCCGACAGGATGTTCGCGCCGGCGCTCCCGGTCAGGGCGTCGCCGCCACCGCCTCCGGTGATGTTCTCGACATCGGCGGCGATCGTGTCCTTGAGGCCCGCGTCGACGTCCTCGCTGCTGCCGCTGTTGGGGCTGGCGTCGATGGCCGCCGTCACGTCCTGCGTGTGGTCGGAGTAGTCGGCCGTGTCCGAAGTGCCGGCGCCGCCGGTGAGGACGTCACGGCCGGCGCCGCCCTTCAGCCCGTCGTTTTCGGCGTCCCCGTTGAGCTGATCGGCGCCGTCGCCTCCCGCAAGCGAGTCTATGCCGCCGCCGCCGTTGAGGACGTCGGCGCCGTCGCCCCCAATCAGGTCATCTGTCCCGGCGCCACCGCTCAGCGTGTTGCCGCCCAGGTCACCGGTGACCGAGTCGTTACCGGACCCCGTCGTGAGCTGCTCGACCGTGGCCTGTACGTCGTCGCGCTCGGTCGCCGCCGGATCGCCGTCGTTGGCGACCCCGGCGCCGATGTCCACGACGACGCGTGCCGTCCGCGTGCTGTACTCAACGCGGTCGCCTGCGCCCGCGCCGCCGCTGAGGGAGTCGTTGCCGTCCGCCGTCGCGGACTGGAGCAGGCGGTCGTCTCCTGCACCGCCGCTCACCTGGTCGTCGTTCGCGCCACCATCGAGGATGTCTGGACCAGATCCGCCGCCCAGCTCGTCGTCACCCGCGCCGCCGTTGAACGTCGCCACTCCCGAGCCGGCGCTGGTCATCGCGTCGCTGCCGCCGTTGCCGTTGAAGACGTGGGCCGCGGTATCGCCGGCCGGCGCCGACAGGATGTCGTCCTTCGACCCACCGTTGACGTTCTCGACGGTCGCCTTGACGTTGTCGTTCTCGCCCGGCGCGCCGTCAACGGCGATGTCGTCGAGCGAAACGGCCACGCCGGCGGTGCGCGCGCTGTAGTCGGCGGTGTCCACGCCGTCCCCGCCGTCCAGGATGTCAGGGCCCGTCGCGGTCGCGGTCAGGGTGTCGGCTTCCGTACCGCCGCTGAGCGTCGACGCCGAGGACGCGGGCGCGCCCGGCGAGAGGACAGCCGCCGAGGACAGCACGTCCGCGCCGGCTTCGCCATTGACGACGACGCCGGAGCTTCCGGCGGTGCCGCTTGCGGCGATGGCGCCTACGGTCAGCGGATTGTCGCCGCCATCGCCCCCGTTTATGGTCAAGGTGGCGACGGGCGACGCCGTCACGCTCACCGTGTCGTTGCCGCCGCCGGTGTTGATCACGATGGTCGCCGGCGCCGCGACGTTGCAGTCGATGGCACCAGCAGCCGTCGGGTCGCTGGTGGGCGTACAGACCGGGGCCGGGACCTGATCCGACTCGGGATGGACGACAAGCGGCGCTGACGAGGCGTCCCGGAAGCGATAGACCGTGGCCGGCGGGGTCGTGGTCGTGACGCGCGACACCGTCAGCTGGTTCTCGACGGGCGAAGCCGAGTCCTCCGCGTCATAGGTGATCGTGCTGCCGGTCGCCTTGACGGTGGCCGCGCCGGCGGCCTCAGGCGCAACGGCGACGATCGCCAGTGCCGCGAGCAGCGTCGCGACCCGGGTGACAGCGCATGTTCGGGTCGGTACGCCAACGATTCGTCCGTGAATCCCCGGCGGGCCCCATTCCATGTGCGGTACAACGCACCCGGGGATCAGGATGTGACGCTGACTTTCTGCTGAGTGTTCAGGCATCTGTGAGTTAGCTCGTCGCATTTGCGGCTCAGCGTCGTTGCAACGTTTCGGATCTAGTGAGTGCTACTTTTGTGCTACATGCCGCAATCCGTACGATCGAAGTCCGAGCGCACGCCATCGGCGTTGTTCGAGGCGGTCGTCCTAACAACCATCACGTTTGAAGGGACATCACCGTGACGCCCGACCGTCGCCGCCGCGCGGTCGTAGCGGTCGCTCAGGCGCAGGACGGTTCGCGCCGGGCCGCGAAGGTTCCTCTGAGAGATGCGCTCGACGGAGTCCGCGAGGACCGGCTCTAGGCTGGCCACGTCCGTGGCCAGCGGCCGCCGGCAGCGCAATGCGGCACGAGCGGCCGGGCTCCAGACGCTGCCGAGCTGACGCGGAGCCAGTTAGCTCAGGCCGCCAGCACCCCGGCCAGCGTCCCCGCCTCGACCGAGTGGGACACGGCTCCGAGCGGCTCGGTGAAGCTCAGCCGGCCCTCCCGCCGCAGCAGGTCCGCCGCGCCGACGAACGTCACCCCGATCAGGCGGCCGCGCTCGTCATACCAGACGTGATGGCCCTCCGGCGTGCCGTCGAAGTCCCGTGCTCGGGCGGGATCGCCCGCGGCCAGGTAGAGCACGTCGGCGTCGCGGTCGTAGCGCGCCCGGTCGAACTGGATCCCATCGATCGTCACCATTGGTGGGACTCATAGGCTACATCCACATGGCTACCGCCGCTCGAACCGGCCTGGCGCCCCCGCGCCGATAACCTTCCGCGCCGATGTTCGGCAAGGTCCTGGTCGCCAACCGTGGCGAGATCGCGATCCGTGTTCTGCGGGCTCTGGAGGAGCTCGGGATCGACGGCGTCGCCGTGTACTCCGAGCTGGACCGCGACGCCGTGCACGTCAAGCGCGCGGCCGAGGCCTACCTGCTCGGGCCGGGGCCGGCGGCCGAGAGCTACCTGAACATCGAGAAGATCATCGAGGTGGCCAAGGAGTCCGGCGCCGAGGCGGTCCACCCCGGGTACGGGTTCCTGGCCGAGAACGCCGCCTTCGCCCAGGCCTGCGCGGACAACGACATCGTCTTCATCGGCCCGCCGGCCTCGGCGATCGAGGCCATGGGGTCCAAGACCCGCGCGCGCGAGCTGATGGAGAAGGCCGGCGTCCCGATCGTCCCCGGCACGACCGAGCCGGTCCCCGACGTCAAGGCGGCCCGCAAGCTGATCGACGACACCATCGGCTACCCCGTCGCCGTCAAGGCGGCCGGGGGCGGGGGCGGCAAGGGGTTCCGCGTCGCGCTCGCCGAGGACAAGCTGGAGGAGGCCTTCGACGGCGCGGCCCGCGAGGGCGAGAAGTTCTTCGGGGACGCCACCGTCTACCTCGAGCGCTACCTGCCCGACCCCCGCCACGTCGAGGTCCAGGTCCTCGCCGACACCCACGGCAACGTCATCCACCTCGGCGAGCGCGACTGCTCGGTCCAGCGCCGCCACCAGAAGCTGATCGAGGAGTCCCCCGCCCCCGCGGTGGACGAGGCGCTGCGAACCAAGATCGGCAAGATCGCCACCGCCGCCGCCGCCGCCGTCGACTACGTCGGCGCGGGCACCATCGAGGGGCTGCTCCAGGACGGCGAGTACTTCTTCCTGGAGATGAACACCCGCGTCCAGGTCGAGCACTGCGTGACCGAGATGACGACCGGGATCGACATCGTCAAGGAGGGGATCCGCGCCGCCGCGGGCCAGCCGCTCTCGCTCTCCCAGGACGAGGTCCGCCTCGACGGCCACGCCATCGAGTGCCGGATCAACGCCGAGGACGCCTCCAAGAACTTCGCCCCGGCCCCCGGGCGCATCGGCCAGTACCGCGAGCCCGCGGGCCCGGGCGTGCGCGTGGACTCGGGCGTCGGGCCCGGCTCGGAGGTCACCCCTATGTACGACCCCATGGTGGCCAAGCTGATCGTCTGGGACGTGGACCGCGAGCAGGCCACCCGCCGGATGCTGCGCGCCCTGAACGAGTACGAGATCACCGAGCTCAAGACCCTCATCCCCTTCCACGTCGCCCTGCTGCAGACCGAGCAGTGGGCCAACGCCGAGACCTGCCGCGACCTCGTCGAGGACCGCAAGTGGCTCAAGCAGCTCGCGTTCCCCAAGCCCGAGGCGCCCGCGGAGGCGCAGGACGCCGAGGGCCCCAAGGTCGAGCAGGACTACACCGTCGAGGTCTCGGGCCGGCGCTTCGACGTGCGCGTGATCGGCCCGCCGCCGGCCGCGGGGGCCGGGGCCGCGGCCGCCAACGGCGCGGCGGGCGTTTCCAAGCCGCTGCGCGCGGAGCGCAAGTCGGCGAAGCGCAAGCCGCACGGCAGCGACACGCTCGCCTCGCCGATGCAGGGCAACGTCTGGAAGGTGCCCGTCCGCCAGGGCCAGCAGGTCGCCGAGGGCGATCTCGTGACGATCATCGAGGCGATGAAGATGGAGAACGAGATCACCGCGCACAAGGCCGGTGTGATCGCCGAGCTGCCGATCTCCGAGGGCGACTCCGTGCGCAGCGGCGACGTGCTCGCGGTCATCAAGGACGGCGCCGCGTGAGCAGCGCGCGAGCATGGGTCGCGACGGCCGAGGACGCCGAGACGGTCGCCGGCCTGCTGGTCGAGTTCCGCGACCACAACGGCTCGGACTGGCCCTCGGACAACGCCTTCTTGGCGTCGGTTGAGCGGCTGTTCGAGGACCGTGACGCGGAGTTCTTGTTGGCCTCGCGCGACGACGACTCGGCGCCGGCGGGCGTGCTGCAGCTGCGCTTTCGCTTCGGCGTCTGGCGCGCAGCGCCCGACGCCTGGCTCGAGGACCTGTTCGTGCGCGCCGACGCTCGCCGCACGGGCGTCGGCGAGGCGCTGCTGACGCTCGCGATCGAGCGCGCGACGGAGCGCGGCGCGAAGCGCATCGAGCTCGACACGAACGAGGACAACGCCGCCGCGCTCGCGCTCTACGAGCGCCACGGCTTCTCGACGCGCTCGAAGGGCGCCAGCGGGCGCGACCTGTTCCTCGGCCGGCCCCTCACCTGAGTCACGCGCGCTCAAGTTGTCGCGCGCGGACGCCGACAAATGGATCAACGCAATGACGTCGATCAGGGGACTCTCAATGCGCTTGATGAACAGCTCGTCTGCGCGCAAGCTCATGCTGGCCGCTGCCGCAGCCGCAGCGTGCAGCACGGCCGCGCACGCCGCCGCGCTTGCGCCACCGCCGGTCGACCCGTGCGCGACGCCGACGGGCTCGAACTACCTCGTCGCCGACGCGACGAACCTCGGCGTCGTCGACCTCGTCTTCTACAACGCCCAGAACTCGCGCGTCGTGTTCTTCGAGTGCGTGGGCGACCGTCTTCGACGCCTGGGAGCCAAGCGCGCCGACGATCCGTCGGTCCCCGTGACGAAGCTGTCGGCCGCGGCGACGTGGTCGTGCGACACGCTCGCGCGGCGCTTCGCCGGCGTCGCGACCCTGCCCGACGGCCAGATCGCGTTCGGCTCCTACAGCGTGCGCACGCCGTCGTGCGCGAGCCGCTTCGAGCTCGACGCGCCGCCGCGCGTGAAGCCCGGCGCGAAGGCGCGCGTGCGCGTCGTCGACCGCTGGGGCATCGGCGACATCCGCCCGCGGCTGTGCATCGACCCCGCGCGTGGTGACACGCGCTGTCGCACGCTCGCCTTCCCGAAGGCCGTGACGGTCGCCAGCCGGCGCTTCCGCGCCGAGTCGCGCGGCCGCCTGCGGCTCGAACTGCGCGTCAACCGCGAGCGCATCACGACCACCGTCGCGGTCGGCGAAGGCGCCGCGGAGCGCGTCGCGGTGCCGACCGTCTACGCCGCCGGCGACTCGACGATGCAGGGCATCGACAGCTTCCTCGCCGACGAGCTCGGCTCGTCGATGTACGTGCGCAGCGACTCGCGCCCCGGCACGGGCATCAGCCGCGGCGTGTACTGGAAGTACCACGCGATCTCGCAGACCAAGCGCCTGCGCCAGCGCGCGACGGTGTTCTCCGTCGGCGCCGCCTCGGATGGCCTGCCGATCCCGACCGCGCTCGGCATCCCGCAGCCGTGCTGCGGCGAGCCCTGGATCCAGGAGTACGCCAACCGTACGCGCGAGATCATGCAGACGTGCCTGCGCGGCGGCCGCGCCCGCGTCGTCTGGCTGACGCCGCCCGAGCCGCGCTACGCCCCGCGCGCGGATCACGCACGCGATCAACATCGCCGTCGAGCGCGCGGCCGAGGGCCTGAAGGGCGTCAAGGTCCTGCGCATCGACCTCATGTTCTCCCCCAACGGCTACCGCGACGTCATCCGCCACCGCGGCCGCGACGTCCGCGTGCGCG
>DATLOP010000233.1:0-3354 GCA_035536255.1 Solirubrobacteraceae bacterium | reverse complement strand
GTCGCTCGCCCCCTGCGGGGTGGCGGTGGCCGTGGCGGCCACGAGCGACCGCGCGCCCACGTAGCGCGCCGCGTCGGCCAGGCGGAAGTAGTCGGGACGGAAGTCGTGGCCCCACTGCGAGACGCAGTGCGCCTCGTCGACCACGAACAGCCCGACGCGGGCGTCGCGCAGCCCCTCCACGAACCCGGGCGACGAGAAGCGCTCGGGCGCCACGTAGAGCAGCCGCAGCTCGCCGGCGGCGGCGCGGGCGACCACGTCGCGGTTGACCGCCGCGTCCTGCTGGGCGTTGACCAGCGCCGCGGCGCCCGGGACGCGCTGGGCCAGCGCGCCCACCTGGTCGTGCATCAGCGAGACGAGCGGGGACACGACGATCGTCAGGTCGTCGCGCAGCAGCGCCGGGAGCTGGTAGCACAGCGACTTCCCCGAGCCGGTGGGCATGACGACGAGCACGTCGCGCCCGGCCAGCGCGGCCTCGCACGCCTCGCGCTGGCCCGGCCGGAAGGCGGGGAAGCCGAAGCGCTCGCGCAGGGCGCCGTCGAGGTCGGGCGAGTGCGCCGGCCGGGCGCCGGGGACGAGCTCGGTGGGCGGAGCGGTCACCGTTGGACGGTATCGCCGCCGCCGGTCACCGCGGGGCCGGGGAATGTGCCGCCTCTCACACCGCCCGGGCCCGGCGGGGCGCAGACTCGCGGCAACCGTCACGACAGGAAATCGGGAGCCGCGACACACATGACCGTCACAGCATTCGCACTCGCCGGCGGCGCCGGCATCTTCGCCGTCTTCGTCGTCCTCTTCACGCTGGCCACCGTCTACAGCCTCTACACGCGGCGCGGCAGCGGCATCAACCAGCGCCCGTACGCCAACGCCTACTCAAACGCGCCGGGCGCCCGCGGCTCGAGCACGGTCGGCAACGACCGCGTCGCGGCCTCCAACCTGACGCGCGGTACGCGCTAGCGCGGGCTAGGCGCGCACGAGCGGCAGCTCGCTCTCCAGGGCGAACTTGCCGTTGGCCTCGTCGTCGGTCCCCTCGAGCGGGTAGTCGCCGGTGAAGCAGGCGTCGCAGTGCGTGGCGCGCGTGGAGCGGATCGCCTCGTAGACCCCGTCCAGGGACAGGTAGGCCAGCGAGTCGCAGTCCAGCTCGCGGGCGATCTCCTCGACCGTGCGGCCGTGGGCCACCATCTCCTCGCGCGTGGACATGTCCACGCCGTAGTGGCAGGGATGGCGGATCGGCGGCGCGGTGATCCGCATGTGGATCTCGGCCGCCCCGGCGTCGCGCAGCATCTTCACGATCTGGCGCGTCGTGTTCCCGCGGACGATCGAGTCGTCGACCACGACCAGGCTCTTGCCGCTCACCACCTCGGGCAGCGGGTTGAACTTCATGCGCAGGCCGTGGCGGCGCAGCTCCTGGCCGGGCTGGATGAACGTCCGAGCGACGTAGCGGTTCTTGATCAGGCCGTCGTCCTGGGGGATCCCCGAGGCCTTGGAGTAGCCGGCGGCCCCCGGGTTGCCGGAGTCCGGCACCGGGATCACCACGTCGGCGGCCACCGGCGCCTCGCGGAACAGGATCTCTCCCATCTTGCGCCGCGAGACCTGGGTGCGGTTGCCCTCCAGCCGCGAGTCGGGGCGCGCGAAGTAGATGTGCTCGAAGACGCAGAACGCCTTGCGCGCGCCCTCCACGACCTGGCGCGTCTCGATCCCGCGCTCGCCCAGGGAGACCATCTCGCCCGGCTCGATCTCGCGCAGCAGCTCGGCGCCGATGATGTCCAGGGCGCAGGACTCGCTGGCCACGCAGTAGCGCTCGCCGACCATCCCCAGGCACAGCGGGCGCAGCCCGGCGGGGTCGCGGAAGGCCACGACGCCGTCGCGGGTCATGACGACGGTGGAGAAGGCGCCTCGCAGGCGCGGCAGCACGTCGGCGATCGCGTCCTCGATGCGGTCGGCGTCGTGCGTGGAGAGCAGCGCGGCGATGATCTCGGAGTCCGAGGTGGACCGGAACCCGACCCCGCGCTCGCGCAGCCCGGCGTGCAGCTCGACGGCGTTGATCAGGTTGCCGTTGTGGGCCAGCGCCAGCTCGCGCTTGTCGGAGCGGTGGACCGGCTGGGCGTTCTCCCAGTGGCTGGAGCCGGTGGTGGAGTAGCGGACGTGGCCGATGGCCATCTCGCCCTGCAGCGCCCGCAGGCTCTGCTCCCCGAAGACCTGGCTGACCAGGCCCAGCTCGCGCTGGGTCATGATGTGGCCGTTCTGGACGCTGGCGATCCCCGCGGACTCCTGCCCGCGGTGCTGGAGCGCGAACAGCGCGAAGTAGGCGAGGCGGGCCACGTCGTGCTCGGGCGCGTAGACGCCGAACACACCGCACTCGTCTCGCGGTCCGTCGCGAAGATCCTGGTCGAGGCTGGGCTCAGACAAGAGATGGGCCGGGTGGCTTCCGAGGCCGTCCGGTCGAGTGACCAAGGGTAGCAACGGCCCCGGCCACCGTCGCGGCACTTGCGCGCGAGCACCTATGCGCCGTAGGTTGGAGTCATGGAGACCGACGTCCACGGCCTCCCGGTGCGGCCGCTCCCGGACGGGTCGGACATCCGGCGTGCGCGCCAGGACGAGCTGCCGCGCGTCGCGCGCCTGCTCGCCGCCGCGTTCTACGACGACCCGGTGGGCGGCTGGGTCTACCGCGACGACGGCCGCCGGCTCGCCCGGCTGGAGGCCCTCTTCGCGCTGTCCCATCGGCGCGTCTGGCAGCGCCACGACGAGGTCTGGGTGACCGAGCACGACGCCGGTGCGGCGGTGTGGATGCCGCCCGGGACCGCGAAGACCGGGACGTGGGAGGACCTGCGCCTCATGCCACCGACCATCCGGTCCGCCGGACGGGACTCCGTGCGCCTCCTGCGGCTTCTGTCCGCCTTCGACAAGAAGCACCCCCACGAGCGGGAGCACTGGTACCTGCCGTTCGTCGGCGTGACCCCCGAGTACCAGGGGCGCGGGTTCGGCGCGGCGCTGCTGCGCCGGGTGCTCGATCGTTGCGACGCCGACGGCACGCCCGCCTACCTCGAGGCCAGCGCGCCGCGCAACCGCGCGCTGTACGAGCGCCACGGCTTCGTGGTCCGCGAGGAGATCCGCGTCGCCGACTCGCCGCCCGTCTGGGCGATGTGGCGCGAGCCCGCCTAGGCGAACAGCGGCGCCAGGCCCCCGGTCCACGCCGCGTGCAGCTCGGCCACGGTCCACTCCAGGGCACCGATCGCCAGCCCCTCGCCGCCCACCTCGCCGAGCACGGTGACCGGGGTCCGCTCGGCCATCCGCTCGAAGACCGCGGGGGGGCCGCTGAGGACGAAGCCCGCGGGGCCCTCGCCGAAGAGGAACCGCTCG
>DATLOP010000232.1:0-6407 GCA_035536255.1 Solirubrobacteraceae bacterium | reverse complement strand
GAGGAGGCCCGCGCCGACCTCGCCGACGCGGTCCGGGCGGCCACGGCCCACGCCTGAGCAGAGCGGCGCGGGCGGCATTCGCCGCGCGCGGCTCGGCGCGGGCGCGGGCGGCTCGCTACAGCAGCTCGGCCAGGCGGCCGGCGGCGCGGCGGGCGCCGTCGGTCTCGACGGGCCGGTAGTCGACCTCGCGGCCGAGCTCGGCGGCGATCGCGTCCGCGATGTCCTCGGGCGGCGAGTCGTCGAACTCCATCCGGCGGCCCGCGCCGTAGCGGTCGAGCCGGTGCGCCACGTGGTGGCGCTGCTCGAAGTGGTGCTTGAGCGGGAAGTACAGGAACGGCCGCCGGTTGGCCGTCAGCTCCATCGCCGTGGTCAGCCCGCCCTGCACGACGGCCAGGTCGCACGCCGCCAGGTGGCGGTACAGCCCGGGCACGTAGGCGTGGACCTCCACGCCCTCGGCGGCGGGCAGGGTCGCCGGGTCGATCCGCGGCCCGGCGACGACGATCGTCCGCAGCCCCGGCACGGCGTCGCGCGCCGCCGGCTGCGCGGCGATCACGCGCCGCAGCAGGTCGCCGCCCACGCCCGAGCCTCCGACGGTGACCACGCACACGCGCTCGTCGTCGCCGTACCCCAGCTCCGTGCGCAGGGCCGTGCGGTCGCGCGGCTCGAACCCGGTGACGTAGCCGGCGAAGTCGAAGTGCTCCTCGGTCCAGTCGCGGATCGCGGGCAGGCCGGGGCCCAACGGCGTCGTCACGACGTCCTCGGGGTTGCCGACGAAGATCGACCGGTCGCGGACGTGGGGGTGCTCGGCGATGTGGTCCACCATCTGCCCGTTGTGGTCGGCGCTCAGGTAGGCCTCGCGCTCGCCGCCGTCCTCCATCGGCAGCATCCCCACGAAGTCGGTCAGCCAGGCGTAGGGCGCGCGCTTGAGGCGCGGGTGCTCGTGGAGGAAGTAGTCGACGTCCCAGCCCTCGTCGGCGATCACGAGGTCGAAGCGCTCGGCCTCCATCAGCTCCTGGTAGACCATGAAGTTGTTGGCCAGGACCTCGCTCATGCGCCGCCAGGTCTGGAAGCAGTGCAGGTCGTGCTCGGCCGACTCGGACTCGAAGTGCCCGGACTCGCTGGCCAGGTGCTCCGACGCCGGGTGGACCGACTCGCCCTCCTCGCGCAGCATCCGGGTCACCGGGTCCTGGGTCAGCCACTGCACCTCCAGGCCGGGCACGAGCGTGCGCAGCTCGCGCGCGATCGCCAGGTCGCGCCGCGCGTGGCCCAGGCCGATGGGGGAGGACACGTAGAGGACGCGCCGGCGCCCGTTCGGCCGGTGGGCCACCGGGTCCGGACGCACGGGCGTTCCCTCGACGAACTCGCGCAGCACGAGGTTCAGCGCCACCGGCGCGCGCCCCTGCATGAGGTGCCCGGAGCCCTCCATCGTCACCAGCCGCGCGCCGGTGTCGCGCGCCAGCGCCTCGCCCCAGTGGGGCGGGGTGACGGCGTCCAGCGACCCGTTGACGACCAGCGTCTCGCAGCTCACCTGGCCCGCCCAGTCGCGGAACAGCGGCGCGGACGCGCGCAGGAGGTCCTCCATCGAGCGCATCCCCTCGGGCAGCGCCAGCGTGTGGGCGATCGCGTCGGGCGTCGATTGCAGCGCGCGGGCAACCCCGAAGTCCATCTGCACCGTCGAATGCGGCTCGGGCAGGCAGACCTCACCCCACCACGCCGCGAACCCCGCCAGGTCCTCGTGGATCGCGTGGACGTTGTAGCGGTCCCAGCCGTCGTAGGACTCGCGCTCGGCGGTGACGTCGGTCTGCATCCAGCCCGGGAAGGGGTCGCACACGGGGTAGAGCGAACCGAGGAAGATCGCCTTCTCCACGCGCTCGGGGTGCAGGGCGCACATCCCGAGGTTGGGGATCGTCCCCGCCGACAGCGAGACCGTGATCGCCTTCTCGACGCCGTTGGCGTCGAGCATCGCCAGCGCGTCCTCGACGTGGTGCAGCGGCGCGTACAGCGCCGGGTCCTCGGGCCGGTCCGAGCCGCCGTTGCCGCGCGGGTCGAACACGATCACGCGGTGGCGCCGGGCCAGGAAGGCGATCTGGTTCTTCCAGATCCGCGACGTGGCCAGCGCCCACGCCGGGAACATCAGGAAGGTCGTGTCGCCCTCGCCGTAGCTCTCCCAGAACACGCGCACGCCGTCGCGCTCGACGTGTCCCGTGGCGTCGGGGTAGCGGGCCCGCGTCGGGTCCTCGAACAGCTTGGCCTCGGCGGCGCCGGGCACCGGGTAGGCGACCTTGGTGGTGGCGGTGCTCACGGCTCCCGTTCCTCCTGGCTCTCGACACTAGTAGGGTCGCCGGCGTGGTGCCAGCGGAGTCTTCGGGGTTCCTCGGGGCTCTGACAGGCGCCGAGCGCGCCGCGCTGGCCGGCCTCGGCGCGTCGCGGGAGTTCGATCGCGGGGCGACGGTCTTCCATCAGCGCGAGGACTCCGACCGCGTGGTCGTGGTGCGCGCCGGGCGCGTGAAGATCTCGACGGTGACCGGGGAGGGGCGGGAGGTCGTGCTGGCCTTCCGCGGTCCGGGCGACCTGCTGGGCGAGCAGTCGGCGATCGACGGCGAGCCGCGCTCGGCCACCGTGACCGCGCTGGAGCCGGTGGAGGCGCTGGTCGTGGCGGCGTCGGACTTCCGCGGCTTCCTGCAGGCGCATCCCCGGGCGGCGCTGGTCCTGCTGGAGATGCTCTCCCGGCGGCTGCGCGACGCCGACCGCAAGCGCGTCGGCTTCGCGGGCAGCGACACCGTCGGCCGCGTGGCGGCGCGCCTGGTCGAGCTGTCGGCTGCGCACGGGGAGCCGGGCGCGGACGGCCTCGAGATCACGCTGCCCCTGTCCCAGGAGGAGCTCGCCGGCTGGACCGGCGCCTCCCGCGAGGCGGTGGGCAAGGCGCTGCACCAGATGCGCGCGCTGGGGTGGATCCGGACGCAGCGGCGCCGCATCGTCGTGCTCGATCTCGAGGCCCTGCGCTCCCGTGCCGTGCTGTGAGGGCATCGCGGCCAGACTGACCCCCGGCGCCCGAACCCACCACGTAATACGACGCGTTCGCTATTTTCCTTGGCGTGGAGGTCATCCTCGGAGTCGTCCAGGTCGCGCTGTCGGTCATCCTGATCTTCCTCGTGCTCATGCACTCGGGGAAGGACGCGGGGCTGTCCGGCGCGTTCGGCGTGGGCAGCGGCGGCAGCTCGGTCGGCGGCGGCTCGCTGGTCGAGCGCAACCTGAACATCTGGACGGTCGTGGTGGCCATCGCGTTCGCGGTCAACACGTTCGTCCTGCTCAAGATCTAGCGCAAAGTTGCCGAAAACTCGGGGTATCACCGGTCGAGGTTCCCTCATCTCGCGGTGGCCCTTCTCCGAGCGAGCCCTGATGGCGGTTCGCCGGGTGCGCGAGCTCCTGCCCCGCGGGCGGACGCTGCCCGACGCCGAGTGGGAGCGTCGTCACCGCGCCCTGCTCTGGCTTCTGTGGGCCCAGGCCGTCGCACTCGCCGTCTACGGCCTGTTCGAGGGCTACGGCGCCGGCCACACGCTGCTGCACGTCGGCGGCGTCGCCGGCGCGGCGCTGCTGGCCTCGTTCGGCGCTAGCCGCCGCTGGCGCAGCGCGCTGGTGTCGCTGGGCTTCATGACCGCCGCGTCGCTGGCCGTCCACATCTCGGGCGGCGTGATCGAGGCCCACTTCTACTTCTTCGTCGCCATCGTCGCCCTGACCCTGTACGAGGACTGGCTGCCCTTCCTGCTCGCCGTCGTCTACGTCGTTCTGCACCACGGCATCATGGGGTCGGTCGACCCCGGCGGCGTCTACGCCCACGCGGACGCCGTCGCGCACCCCTGGCGCTGGGCCCTGATCCACGGCGCGTTCGTGACCGCGGCCGGCGTCATGGCCGTGGCGGCGTGGCGCCTGAACGAGCAGTCGCGCAGCGAGCTGAGCGAGTCGCTGTCGCTGCTGGAGGCCACGCTCCAGTCCACGGCCGACGGCATCCTGGTGGTCGACCACGAGGGGCGCATCGTCAGCTCCAACGAGGAGTTCGCCCGGATGTGGCGCATCCCCGCCGAGCTGATCGCGGCGGGCGACGACGGCGCGGTCCTGAGCTACGGAACCCGCCAGGTGGCCGATCCCGAGAAGTTCCACGCGAAGGTCCTCGAGCTCTACGACGACGCCGAGGCCGAGAGCTTCGACGTGGTCGAGTTCAGCGACGGGCGCGTCTTCGAGCGCTACTCGCGCCCCCAGCGCGTGGACGGCCGCGCCGTCGGGCGCGTGTGGAGCTTCCACGACGCCACCGAGCGCCGCCGGTTCGAGGACGAGCTCAAGCACCTGGCCGACCACGACGCGCTGACCGGCCTGTTCAACCGCCGCCGCTTCGAGCAGGAGCTGGACCGCGAGCTGGCGCGCGCGATGCGCTACGAGGAGCCCGGCGCCGTGCTCATGCTCGACGTGGACAACTTCAAGTACGTCAACGACACGCTGGGCCACGCGGCCGGCGACCAGATCATCTCGGGCGTGGCCAAGCTGCTCGACCGCCGGCTGCGCGACACCGACGCCGTGGCGCGGCTGGGCGGCGACGAGTTCGCGCTGGTCCTGCCCCGCACCACGCACGGCGAGGCCACGCGCCTGGCCGGCCACCTGCTCCAGGCCATCCGCGAGCACGACATCCTGGTCGCCGGGCGCTCGGTGCACGTCACGGCCAGCATCGGCGTCGCCGTGTTCGACCGGGTGCGCCAGACGGCGAGCGAGGTGCTGGCCGCGGCCGACCTGGCGATGTACGAGGCCAAGGACTCCGGCCGCGACCGCGTCGTGTCCTACTCCCAGCGCAGCGGCGACGAGGCGCGCCGGCGCGTCCAGGCATCGTGGATGGAGCGGATCCGCGCCGCCCTGGAGGACGAGCGCTTCACGCTGTACTGCCAGCCGATCCTCGACGTGCGCACCGACGAGGTGGCCCGCCACGAGCTGCTGGTGCGCATGGTCGGCGAGGACGGCGAGATCATCCCGCCCGCCGCCTTCCTGGCCACCGCCGAGCGCTTCGGCCTGATCCAGTCGCTGGATCGCTGGGTCGTGGGCCAGGCCATAGCCCTGATGGAGGAGCAGCGGCAGGCGGGCCGGCGGCTGCGGCTGGAGGTCAACCTGTCCGGCCGCTCGGTCGACGACCCCGACCTGCCCGAGCTCATCCAGCGCGAGCTGGCGGCCACCTCCGTCGAACCCGGCGACCTGACCCTCGAGATCACCGAGACCGCGCTGATCAGCAACATGGACGACGCCCGCCGGTTCGCCGAGACGCTGACGCGGATCGGCTGCCGCTTCGCCCTGGACGACTTCGGCACCGGCTTCGGCTCCTACTACTACCTCAAGCACCTGCCGCTGCACTTCCTCAAGATCGACGGCGACTTCATCCGCAACCTGCCCCACAGCCCGACCGACCAGCTGATGGTCAAGGCGATGGTCCAGGTGGCGCAGGGCCTGGGCATGAAGACGATCGCCGAGTTCGTCGAGGACCGCGCGACGCTGGAGCGCCTGCGCGAGTTCGGCGTCGACTACGCGCAGGGTTATTACGTGGGACGCCCGGTGCCCGTGGAGGCGGCCTGGCCGCTAGGCGATCCGCAGGCCGCGCGCGCGCAGCGCGGGGCAGACGACGCCGGTGGCGTGCCGGCGCCCGTAGTGCTCGGCCTCTGAGACCAGGCGCGGCGAGGCCGTCAGCTCCTCGCAGCCCTCGAGGATCCGCAGCACCGAGTCGGTGAAGCGCACGTCGTGCGCGGGGCGCGCGATCAGGCCGTCCTCGATCAGGAACGTCCCCTCGCGGGTCATGCCGGTGAGCAGCGTGCGCTTGGGGTCGACCGCGTTGACGTACCACAGGCGCGTCACGTAGAGCCCGCGCTCGATCGGCAGCGCCAGCTCGTGGACGTCGCGGGCGCCGCCGCCGACCAGCACGAGGTTGGAGGGGACCGGCCCCTCCGGCGTCCCGCCCGCGGCGAGGGCGTGGCCGGTGGTGTGCGCGCCGCGCCCGGCGGCCACGGCCGAGCGCGTGTCGTGCACGACGCGGTGCGCGATGCCGTCCTGGATCAGGGGCAGCGGGCGCTTGGGCACGCCCTCGGCGTCGAAGGCGCGCGGGAGGGAGCCCGGGTAGGCGGGGGAGTCGGCGAGGTTGACGCGCGCCGCGGCCACGCGCATCCCCAGCCGCCCCGACAGCGCGCCGCGGCCCTCGGCGTGGGCCAGCCCGTTGAACGCCAGCCCGCCCAGGAACTCCAGCAGCAGCCCGACCGCGTCGGCGTCCAGGACCACCGGGTACTCGTCCGGCTCCAGCGTCGCGCGGTCCCCGGGCGGGGCGCGCCGGGCCGCCGCCTCGGCGATCGCGCGCGCGTCGAGCGCGCCGGCGGCCGTCGCGGTGC
>DATLOP010000231.1:0-8858 GCA_035536255.1 Solirubrobacteraceae bacterium | reverse complement strand
CGCGCAGTCGCTGCGCCCGCGCTTCGCGCGCAACCTGCCGCCCGCCTTCGGGTGGCTGGCCAAGCGGAAGATCCCGCACGACATCACCGACGCCTGGATCGGGCCGGGGCTGGCCGACCGCCGGATCCGCCGCGACGTGTCCACGATCCTGCGCGGCATCTCCAAGCGCTACACGCAGGAGGCGGCGGCGCGCTTCGGCGAGGTCGAACTGCCGGTGCTGCTGGCCTGGGCCTCCGAGGACAAGGTGTTCCCGTTCGAGCACGCCGAGCGCCTGGGGCGCGCGTTCCCCGACGCGCGCGTGGAGCGCATCGAGGACTCCTACACCTACGTCTCGCTCGACCAGCCGGGCCGCACGGCGCAGCTGATCGCCGAGTTCGCACGGGCGCCGGCGGCGACCCCGGCCGCGTAGCGTGCTCGACGCCGCCGTGTGGGTCGTCGCCGCGGGGTTCGCGGCCATGGGCGTCTACGCCCTGGCCGCCCCCGCGGCCGTGCTGGCCCAGTTCGGAGTGGCCGTCGAGACGGCGGACGGCCGCAACGAGGTGCGGGCGGTGTACGGCGGCTTCGGCCTCGCGGTCGCCGCGCTGCTGGGCGTGGCCGCGGCCGGGGAGGGAGGCGTGCGCGAGGGGATCCTCGTCGCCGTCGGCTTCGCCCTGGCCGGGATGGCCGCGGGCCGGGTGGTCTCCGCCCTGACCGACCGCCGCGCCAGCGGCTTCCCGGTCGCCACGTTCTTCGGCATCGAGGTCGCCGCGGCCGCCCTCCTGCTCGCCGCCGCCTGGGCCTAGCCGGCTAGGCGACGGGGGGCGCCGCCAGCTCGAAGGGCGGCGGGCCCAGCAGGTTCATGGAGCCGGTGTGCTCGGCGGCGGCCTGCAGGCGCGGGATGTCGAGCGGCGCCAGCGGCGGCGGCGCGTGCTCGGCCGCCGGGTCGCCCGCCTCGCGGAAGAACGCCTCGGCGTTCGGCGATCCCGGCGTCATCACGACCAGGAAGTGCGCCGTCTCGGACGTGACGAGGAAGGCGTGCGGCGTGCCGCGCGGCACGCTGACGAAGGCGCCGGGACCGCCGCGGTGCTCCTCGCCGTCGATGTGCACGATGAGCTCGCCGTCGAGCACGTAGAAGCTCTCGTCCTCGTCGGGGTGCGCGTGCAGCGGCGTGGTCTTGCCGCGCGGCGAGCGCAGCTCGAGCAGCAGGAACGCGCCGCCGGTCTCCCGGCTGCTCGCCTTGATCGTCAGCAGCGAGTTCGCGAACCAGAGGTCGTCGCCGTCCGCCGGCCCGCGGACGATGGGGGCGTGGTGTGTCATGGGGCTCTCCTCCCGTAGAGATCTCTCTCGTCCGTCATGAGACTACCATATCATCATGAGCATGCAAGTCTCATATGAACGCGGGGGCCGCACCCGTCAGAAGGCGCGCACGCGCCAGGCCCTGGTCGAGGCCGCCGGCGCCGTGCTCGCGCGCGGCGAGGCGCCGTCGGTGGAGGCGGCGGCCGAGGAGGCGGGGATCTCGCGCGCCACGGCCTACCGCTACTTCCCCAACCGCGACGCGCTGCTGGCCGCCGCGCATCCCGAGATCGAGGCGGCGTCGCTGCTCGGCGACGCGCCGCCCGGCGACGTCGCGGCGCGGCTGAACGCCGTGGCCCGGGAGATTGTGCGGATCACCCTCGACAACGAGCCGCAGCTGCGCGCGACGCTGCGCGTGTCGCTCGAGTCGCCGGGCGCGCGCCCGTCCGACACGCCGCTGCGCGCGGGGCGGCGCATCGGCTGGGTGGCGGACGCGCTGGCGCCCCTGCGGGGGCGCTTGGCGCCGGAGGAGCTGGACCGCCTCGTGCACGCCGTGGCCGCCGCGGTGGGGATCGACAGCCTGGTCTGGCTGACCGACGTGGCCGGCCTGTCGCGCCGCCGGGCCACCGAGACGATGCTCTGGTCGGCCGGCGCGCTGCTGCGGGCGGCGCTGGAGGAGGCGGGGATCGACCCCTGAACTAGGGTGGGCGCGTGCGCGCGTTCCGCATCATGGGCGTGGTGAACGTCACGCCGGACTCGTTCTCCGACGGGGGGCGGTTCCTGGACGCGGACGCCGCGGTGGCGCATGGCGAGCGGCTGGCCGCCGAGGGGGCGGACGTGCTCGACGTGGGCGGGGAGTCGACGCGGCCGGGGGCCGAGCCGGTGGACGCGCAGGAGGAGCTGCGGCGCGTCGTCGGGGTCATCGAGCGCCTGGCCGGGTCCGGCCGGCAGCTGTCGATCGACACCTCCAAGGCGCAGGTGGCCGGGGCCGCGCTGGAGGCCGGCGCCACGCTGGTCAACGACGTGACCGCGTTTCGCGCCGAGCCCGAGCTGGCGGCGCTGGTGGCGCAGGCCGGGGCCGAGTGCTGCCTCATGCACATGCTCGGCGACCCCCGGACGATGCAGGACGACCCGCGCTACGACGACGTCGTGTCCAACGTCAAGGCGTTCCTGGAGGCGCGGCTGGCCTTCGCCGTGGCCGAGGGGATCCCGGAGGAGCGGGTCATGCTCGACCCCGGCATCGGCTTCGGCAAGACCGTCGAGCACAACCTGGCCCTGCTGCGGCGCCTGGACGAGCTCGTCGCGCTGGGCCGCCCGGTCGTCGTCGGGACCTCGCGCAAGTCGTTCCTGGGCCGGCTGACCGGGGCCGGCGTGGACGACCGGCTGCCCGGGACGATCGCCACGAACGTCCTGGCGCTGGAGCGCGGGGCGACCGTGTTCCGGGTCCACGACGTGGCGCCCGTCCGCGATGCCCTCGCGGTGGCGGCTGCTACGGTCGCCGGCTGATGGACTTCGACGACGAAGAGGCCGAGATCGACGGCGAGGACGACGACGGCGCAGGCACCGAGACCGTCGTCACGATCGAGGTCGTCGGCCTGTCCCTCTACACCCACCTGGGCGTCACCGAGGAGGAGCGCAAGGTCGGCCAGCGCACGGTGCTCGACCTGCGCCTGGACGTGGGGGAGTCCGACGCCACGCTGACCGACAGCGTCGAGGACACCGTGGACTACGCCGAGGTGTGCCAGACCGTGGCGCTCGTCGCCCAGCAGACCTTCCGCACGCTCGAGCGCCTGTGCGCCGCCGTGGCCGATCGGCTCATCTCCGAGTACGCGGTGGAGGGCGTCTGGGTCAAGGCGGCGAAGCCCGAGCCGCCGATAGCGCTGCCCGTCGAGGAGGTCGCGGTCGAGCTGTGGCGCGAGGGGCGCTAGCCGGCGAGCGGGGCCTCTTGACAAGTTAGTGAGTCACCACTAACTTCCGCCGCATGGTTCCGGCGAGAACCCGGCTGACGGCGGACCAGCGGCGCGAGGACGTCCTGGAGGCGGCGATGACCGAGTTCGCCGCCGGCGGCCTGCACGGGACCTCGACCGAGACGATCGCCGAGCGCGCCGGCATCTCCCAGCCCTACCTGTTCCGCCTGTTCGGGACCAAGAAGGAGCTGTTCCTGGCCTGCTACGACCGCGGCTGCCGGCGCGTGCGCGACGCCTTCGCCGCCGCGGCGGCCGACGTGCCGCCGGACGCGCCGCCCGACGAGCGCCTGGTGGCGATGGGCTGCGCCTACGAGGGTCTGATCCGCGACCAGGACCTGCTGCGCATTCAGATGCAGGCCTACGTCTCGGCCGACGACCCCGAGATCCGCGCCGCCGCCCGGCGCGCCTACGCCGACCTGTTCGCGCTGGTCGAGGAGGCCTCGGGCGCCGACGACGAGTCCGTGCTGCGCTTCTTCGCCAAGGGGATGCTGCTCAACGTCAGCGCGGCGCTGGGCCTGCGCGACATGCACCCCGGCGACCCGGCCGCCTGGGCCGCCGCCTTCCGGAGAGGCCGGTGACCCGCCTCGCCGCCGCCGCCCCGCGGGTGACCTCGTGAGCCGCCTCGCCGACCTGGCGATCCGGGCGCCGCGGCGGATCCTGGTCGTGGCCGTGGTGCTCTTCCTGGCCGCCGGGGCGTACGGGTCCTCGGTGGCCGACCGGCTGGACCCCTACGGCGCCGACGACGCCGCGACGGAGAGCGTCCAGGCCGACCGGGCGATCCAGCGGGCCTCGGGCCTGGAGGCCGCGCCGGGTGTCATCGCGCTCGTCCGCACGCCGGCCGGCGCGCGCTCGCCCGCCGGCCGCCGGCGCCTGGCGCGCGTCGCCGCGACCCTGCGCGCCGAGCCCCTGGTCGGGCGGGTGGCCCCACCGGTGGCCGCGCGCGACGGGCGCTCGGCCTACGTCGCCGCGGTCATGCGCGCCGCGGCCGAGGACCCGCGCGACGAGGCGGCCCGGCGCCTGGACGAGCGGCTCTCGCGCCAGCCCGGCGTCACGGTCGGGGGCTGGCTGGTGGCCTCCGACGAGCTCAACCACGTCGTGGAGTCCGACCTCCAGCGCGCCGAGATGCTCGCCTTCCCGCTGCTCTTCCTGCTCTCGCTGCTGTTCTTCCGCAGCCTCGTGGCGGCCCTGCTGCCGGTCCTGGTCGGGCTGGTGGCCATCGTCGGGACCTTCGCCGGCCTGCGCCTGGCCTCCGAGCTGGGCTCGGTGTCCATCTTCGCCCTGAACCTCACGACCGGGCTGGGGCTCGGCCTGGCCATCGACTACAGCCTGTTCATCCTCTCGCGCTACCGCGAGGAGCTGGCCGAGCGGGGGCCCGGCGGGGACGCGAGCGAGGCGCTGCGCCGCACGCTGGCCACCGCTGGCCGGACCGTCCTGTTCTCCTCGCTCACCGTGGCCGCCGCCCTGTCCTCGCTGCTCGTGTTCCCCCAGCGCTTCCTGTACTCGATGGGCCTGGGCGGGACGATGGTGGCCCTGATCGCCGCCGCCGTGGCCCTGATCGTGCTGCCCGCGGTGCTGGCCGTGCTGGGCCCGCGCGTCAACGCCGGCGCGCCGCGCTGGCTGGCCCACCGCGCGCAGCGCGACGCTCGCCCCGACGCGGCCGGCCGGTGGTACCGCCTCTCGCGGTTCGTCATGCGCCGCCCCGGCCGCGTGGCGGCGGCCTCGGCCGTGCTGCTGATCGCCATGGGGATCCCGTTCCTGTCGATCTCCTTCACCTCGGTGGACGCCACGGTGCTCCCGCGCGACAGCGTCCCGCGCCAGGTCTCCGAGTCCCTGCGCCGCGACTTCCCGGCCGGCCGCGAGGCGCCCGTGGTCGCCGTGGTCCCGGCCGTCCGCGCGCCCGCGCTGCGCGACCGCGTCGCCCGCATCCCCGGCGTGGACGGCGTGGCGGCGCCCCAGCCGATCGGCGACGGCCTGGCCGTGCTGCAGGCTCACATGAGCGCACCGCTGTTCTCCCGGCGCGCCCAGGACGTCGTGAGCGCCGTCCGCGCCCTCCCCGGCGCGCGCGTCACGGGCTCGACGGCCGAGTTCGTCGACACGCGCTCGAGCATCGCCCGCCACCTGCCGCTGGCCCTGGCCATCGTCGCGGGCAGCACGCTGCTCGTCCTGTTCCTCATGACCGGGTCGGTCGTGCTCCCGCTCAAGGCGCTGGTCATGAACCTGCTGACGCTCAGCGCCGCCTTCGGGCTGCTCGTGCTGATCTTCCAGGACGGGCGCCTGGAGAGCGTCCTGGACTACACGAGCCAGGGGGCCCTGGAGCTGACCCAGCCCGTGCTGCTGTTCGCGCTGGCCTTCGGCCTGTCCACCGACTACGGGGTGTTCCTGCTGGGCCGGATCAAGGAGGCGCGCGACGCCGGCGCCGGCGACCGCGAGGCGGTGGCCATCGGGCTCGAGCGCACGGGACGCATCGTCACCGCGGCGGCGCTGCTGTTCTGCGTGGCCATCGGGGCCTTCGCCACGTCGCAGATCGTCTTCATCAAGGAGCTGGGCGTGGGCACCGCGCTGGCCGTGCTGATCGACGCCACGATCGTGCGGGCGCTGCTCGTCCCCGCGCTGATGGAGATGCTGGGGCGGCGCAACTGGTGGGCGCCGCGGCCGCTGCGCCGCCTGCACGCGCGCATCGGCGTGCGCGAGGGCGAACCGGTTAAGGTCGGGGCGTGAGCGCGCTCGCCGACTTCCGCGCCGCCATCCAGTCCGGCGACCACGCCGGGATGGTGGACGCGCTGGCGGCCGACCCCGTGCTCCACAGCCCGGTCACGTTCAAGCCGTTCGAGGGCCGCGAGGCCGTCTCGCGCCTGTTCGAGGTCCTGCTCGAGGTCTTCGAGGACTTCCGCTACGTCCACGAGTTCGAGGCAGACGGCAAGGCGGCGCTGATCTTCGAGGCGCGCGTCGGCGACCGCGAGCTCCAGGGCCTCGACCTGTTTCGCTTCGACGCCGACGGCAAGATCGCCGAGCTGACGGTGATGGTGCGCCCGGCGTCCGGGCTGATGGCGCTGGGCGAGGCCGTGGGCGCGCGCCTGCAGGCCGCGTGACCCGACCGCTGTCCGGCCGATGACGGGGTACCTCGGCCTGGGGTCCAACGTGGGGGACCGGCGGGCCAACCTCCAGGCCGCCGTCGAAGCGTTGGCGGGCCGCGTTGGGGTCCTGGCCTCCTCGTCGGTCTACGAGACCGCGCCCGTGGGCGAGGTCCTGGACCAGGCGGACTTCCTCAACGCCTGCCTGCGGATCGAGACCGGCCTGGCGCCCGAGGCCCTGCTCGACGCCTGCCAGGCCGTGGAGCGCGAGCTCGGCCGCCAGCCCGGCGGCCCGCGGCACGGCCCGCGCCCGATCGACGTCGACGTCCTGCTCCTGGACGACGTGCGCCACGAGTCCGAGCGCCTGACGCTCCCGCATCCCGAGACGACCGCCCGCCGCTTCGTGCTCGTCCCGCTCCACGAGCTCGACCCCGGCCTGCCGGGGATCGCCGAGGCGCTGACCGCGCTGGCGCCCGGCGAGCAGCCGGGCCGGCGCGCCGGCCCGCCGCTGGAGGTGTGACTCGGCGGGCAGCGTCCCGGCGGGCATCCGCCCGTCGGTCTGGGGGAACAGCCGCAGGGCGAGCTTCCCCGCGGGGCGCTCCTCGATCAGCGGGCGCAGGTCCTCCAGGGTCATCATCAGCCGCAGGGTGGGGGCGATCTGCAGGTCGGCGGCGTTGGGCGGCTCGCCGCCCAGCACGCCCGCCTCGATCCAGGCGTCGATGCGGTCGAGATGGCCGGGCAGCGCCGCGCGGTCGGCGCGGACCGCGTCATCGGTCACGTCGTTGAGCGCGCGCTCGCCGCGGATGATGAGCGGCGCCGCCAGGCGCACCATCGGGGCCGGCAGCCGCACCTTGGCGTGCTCGGAGTAGGAGACCATGGCGCCGGGGTGCTGCTTCATCGCGCCCCAGACGAAGCGCCGCGCCATCGGCTGGATGACCTCGTCGCCCCAGCGCTCGGCCTCCTCGACCTCCGCGCGCTGCGCGGGGTCGGACGGGTACAGCGGCGGATCCGGGCGCAGCTCCTCCAGCCGGCGCAGGATGTTGCGCGAGCCGCTGAGCTTCTCGCCGTCCAGGCGCAGCCCGGGGACCGTGCGCGCCCCGAACAGCAGGCGCTGGATCGGGGCGTGCATCGGGGGCGGCAGCTCGACCGTCTTGTACGGGATGCCCTTCAGCTCCATGGCGCGCTTGACCGTCTCGCACGGGTGCGATCCGTGGACCACGTAGAGCCGTCCCTCCATCCGTACAGCATAATCGCGCCGTGCTCCTCGCGGTGGACGTCGGCAACACGCAGACGCACCTCGGCGCGTTTCGCGACGCGGAGCTGGTCGAGCACTGGCGCTTCGCCACCGTGCGCGACTCGACGGCGGACGAGCTGGGCGCCGCCCTGCGCAACCTGCTCGACCTGCGCGGCCTGGCCTTCGACGACCTCGAGGCGTCGATCATCTCGACCACGGTCCCCCAGCTCGGGCCCGAGTGGGCGCAGACCGCCGAGCGCTACCTCGGCCACGACATGCTGGTCGTGGGGCCGGGCCTGAAGACCGGCATGCCGATCCGCCTGGACAACCCGCGCGAGCTGGGCCCCGACCGCCTGGTCAACGCGGTGGCCGCCCACGACCGCTTCGGCGGGCCGTGCATCGTCGTGGACTTCGGCACGGCCAACACGTTCGACGTGGTGTCCCCGGACGGGGAGTACCTGGGCGGGATCATCGCCCTGGGCGTGGAGATCTCGCTCGAGGCGCTGACCGAGCGCGCCGCCCGCCTGCCCAAGGTCGACCTCGAGGAGCCGCGCGGGCTGATCGGCAAGTCGACGGTGGACGCGATCCGCTCCGGCGTCATCTACGGCGTGGCCGCCCAGGTGGACGGGATCGTGCGCCGGCTGTGGGCCGAGCTGGGGGAGGAGGCCAGCGTGATCGCCACCGGCGGGCTGGCCGCGCACATCGTGCCCCACGCCGAGACGATCGACGAGGTCGACGACCTGCTCACGCTCACGGGTCTACGCTTGATCCATGAGCGCAACGGCACCGCCTAAGTCGCTGAACGACGCCTGGGAGCTGGGCGGCGTGACCGTCCCCAACCGCGTCGTGCTGGCGCCCCTGGCCGGGATCGGCAACTGGTTCGTGCGCCTGCAGGCCAAGCGCCACGGGGCGGGGCTGTGCGTGTCGGAGATGGTCTCGAGCTTCGCCGTGTACCACGGCAACGAGCGCACGCTGCGCGAGCTGCTGCGCGTGCACCCCGACGAGCGCGCGGGGGGCCCGACGGCGATCCAGCTGTTCGGGCACGACCCCGAGGTGATGCGCAGCGCGGCCGCCACCGTGGCAGGGGCCACCGGCGCCGACCTGATCGACCTCAACATGGGCTGCCCGGTACCGAAGGTCATGAAGACCGGGGCGGGGGCCGCGTTGCTGAAGGACGCCGACACCGCGGTCGCGGTCGCCGCGGCCGCGCGGGAAGGGTCGAACCTGCCGGTCACCGTGAAGCTGCGCTCCGGTGAGAGGAAGGGCGACATCGAGGGCTACGACCTCGCGCACCGCCTGGTCGCCGAGGCGGGC
>DATLOP010000230.1:0-9007 GCA_035536255.1 Solirubrobacteraceae bacterium | reverse complement strand
GGCGAAGGGCCCGACGCTGGCTCCGGCGCGGACCTCGGCCTCGACGGCGTAGGCGTGGCGGATCGTCACCTCGTCGCCCAGCGTGACGTCGACCAGCGTGGTCACGGGGCCGACCCGGGCGCGCTCCCCGATCGTCGTGTCGCCCCGGACATAGGTGCTGGGCTCGATCTCGGTGTCCTGGCCGATTCGCACCCCGGCGTCGATCAGCGTGGTCGCGGGGTCAACGATGGTCACCCCGGCGCGCATGTGGGCCCGCAGGATGCGGTCCTGGGCCAGCCGGCGCACGTGCGCGAGGTCGACGCGGTCGTTGATCCCGAGCACGATCGCCGGGTCGTCGACCAGGTGGGCGGCCACGCCGTGGTCGTCGCCGCGGAAGACCTTGAGCACGTCGGGGAGGTAGTACTCGCCCTGCGCGTTGTCGGGGCGGATGCGCTCCAGGGCGTCGAGCAGGCGTGCGCCGTCGAAGGCGTAGACGCCGGTGTTCACCTCGCGGATGGCCAGCTCCTCGGGGCCGGCGTCGCCGCCGCCCTTGGCCTCGGCGACGCGCTCCACCCCGCCGTCCGGGCCGCGCACCACGCGCCCGTACTCGCCCGGGTCGTCCAGCTCCATCGTGGCCATGGTGGCGGCGGCGCCGCTGCGCTCGTGGGCCTCGACCAGACCGCGGATGGCCTCGGAGGTGACCAGCGGGACGTCGCCCGAGAGCACCACGACCGCGCCGGCGCCGTCGAGGTGTCCGGCCGCGGCGCGCACGGCGTCCCCGGTCCCGCGCGCCTCCTCCTGGATCGCCACCTCGACGCCCTCGGGCAGCGCGCCGTCGAGGTCGTTGCCCGGGGAGGTGACGACGACGATCCGTTCGGCCCCGGCGTCGCGCGCCGCGGCGACGGGCCAGGCGACCATCGGCCGCCCGCAGATCTCGTGCAGGACCTTCGGCGTCGCCGAGCGCATGCGCGTGCCCTGCCCGGCGGCGAGGATCACTACGGTCGGGGCGGCCACGCCCCGGATGCTAGCCGGACATTTCGGCGCCCTCCCACGCCGCGCCCTTCGCCGGAAGCTCCCTCACCCACTCCGACAGCTCCCACTCGTACTGCCGGACCCACTTGCGCACGGCGTTGTCCGACACCCCGTACCGCCGTCCCGTCGCCAGGTACCCTTTCGCCTCGATCTCCGCGAGCAGCTCGTCGACGCCCGGGCGCTCCACCTTGCGGCGCTCCGGCCGCGGCACGCCGGCGTGACGGTTGTCGTGGTTGATCCCGCACTCCTTCGAGCAGTGGCGCTGACCGGCGTCGCCCGGGCGAAACTCCTGCCCACACCGCGCACAGGGCGCGGTGACCGGCGGTGCACGCCGGTTGCGCCCGCAGTGCGTATCGAGGGTCGCGGCGCAGTTCGGGCACACGATCCGCAGGTTCTCCAGGCGGTTGTCGTCGCGCACGCCGTTGACGTGGTCGAGGATCAGCGACATGCGCTTCCCGCGCCACATCTCGTCCTGCCCGCACAGCTCACATCGGGGGTGCTTGAGGCCGGCTGCGTACAGCCGCCGCTTCAGAGCATGCCGCGCGTAGGACCTCCCCTCAACGAGGACCTCCTCGAGCGGGATGGCCCGGTTGACCCGCGCGAGCGTCTCCCGCCGAACCGCGTCCTGGTCGAAGTGGTCGACTCGGATCTCCCACAGCCGTACGTACTTCTTGAGGATGGCGGCCGCCCCGCCGGTGTGGCACATGCCGAGGTTCCGGAGCGTCTCGGCGTAGCTTCGAGAACGAGCGATCGCCGCACGGGCTTCGGTTTCTGAGTAGCGAGGCGCCACGAACGTATGTTCGCAGCAGCCCTGGACGAAACCCACTGGGGAGCCCGGATTCGAACCGGGATCGCAGACCTCCAAAGGGTCGCGTCTTGCCATTAGACCACTCCCCAATCGCGGCCAAGCGTAGCCTCGCTCAGGGCACCGTCGCGACCACGCGGGCCGGGGCGGCGCTGGCGCCCTCGATGCGCAGGGGGAAGCAGGTGACGGTGAAGCCGGTCGGCGGCAGCTCGGCGAGGTTGACCAGGCGCTCGATCTGGGAGTAGGGCAGGTCGGCCTGGTGGGCGGCCCAGAAGATGCCGGGCTCGTCGCGCTCGGTCGCCGCGGCCGCCTGGAGGTGCAGCGGGGCGTCCCAGCCCCACGCGTCGATGCCCATCACGCGCACGCCGCGGTCGAACAGCCAACGCGTCGCCTCGGCGGTCACTCCCGGGCCGCGGGCGATGTAGTCGGGCTCGGCGTAGAAGGCGTCGCGGCCGGTGCGCACGAGCACGATGTCGCCCGGCTCGAGCTCGTGGCCGGCCTCGGCGAGTGCCGCCTCGGCCTCCGCCGCGGTCATCGGGTCGCCGTCGGCCTTGGCCGTCATGTCCAGGACGACGCCCGGCGCGTGGAACCACTCCAGCGGCAGCTCGTCGATCGTCTGCGCGCGCCGTCCCTCCACGGTCGAGTTGTAGTGCCAGGGCGCGTCGACGTGCGTGGAGTTGTGGGTGCCGAAGCGGGTGAACTCCTCGGTGGCCCAGCCCTCCTCGTCGCGCAGCAGGCGCCGCGGGACGGCGAACATCGTCTCGATGAGCGCCGCGCCGTCGGCGTGGTCGGAGAAGGCGATCTCCGTGCGCAGCGGCTCCGGGGTGTCCGGCGGGCTCGGGCGGATCGGCGCGGAGAGGTCCACGAACCTCATCGGCCGAGCCTACGCGCTCAGCGCAGCACGCGGCTCAGCGCACCCGGAAGACCGACCGCCGCGCGACCCGCCGGCCGCCCTCCTGGTTGCCGCGAGCGTCGCGCCCCACGACCCACAGCATGTAGCGGCCCCGCGGCAGGAACACCCGCTTGGTGTACCGCCACCGCGACGCCCCGCCCGCCCGCAGCAGGATCGGCCGGTTGCAGCGGCGGCGCAGAGACAGCCGGCCGTTGGCCTGGAGGTAGCGGCAGCCGCCGCGCACCGACCGGTGGACGGCCACGAAGACCCGCCGCACCAGCCCGGCGCCGCGCGCCCCGCAGCCGCGGTCCCGCGACGTCCCCGACAGCGTGAGCCGGATGCGGGAAACGCGCATCGACCGGCGCAGGATCGACGAGACCGGCGCACTGCGGTCGACGCAGCGCGCGGTCGCCGGGGTCGTCGAGCTCCCGCCCGCCGGCGGCGCCGGCGGACGGCATGCCGCCGACAGGTCGAGGGTCCGGCGCTCGCCGCGAGCGATCTGGAGCGCCTGCGTCGAGGTCCCCGCGGCCGACTCGCAGCTGAACGCCCAGCTCTCGGTGCGTCCCGGGCGGAACGGCGGCTTGGCCCGGAACGAGACGCTCCCGGTATAGGGCTCGGCCGCCCCGAAGTTGTTCACCAGCACGACGTACTTCCCCGGCGTGGGGATGAACTTCCCCTGCTCGTACGGCGTCGTCCCCTGCCCGGAGGACGTCACCGCCGGACCCACCGGGTTGCCGGCGGCGTCGGCGCGGAACACCTCCATGTCCCAGTCGCTGCTCGGCGTCGTCCAGTCGATCCGCACGACGGCCAGCGCGTTGTCCTTGGTCGGATCGTCGGGGATGTCGAAGACGTGCTCGTTCTGGCACGCCGGGTCGGCGACCACGGCGCCGCACGGAGGTGCGGTGGCCGGGGTCCCGCTGAACTCGATGGGATCGCTCGGCGTGCCGCTCGCCGTGGTGCCCAGGTCCTGCGCGACCAGCGGGCGGGTGGACGGATTCACGTGCCACTCGAAGCGGCCGGAGGCCGGGACCACCATCTCGGTGTCCAGCTTGTCGGCGAACTTGCGGATGTCCCCCTCGCGGCCGCGCTCGTCGAGCACGCGAGACGTCTCGGTCTCGAACTCCTTGCGCAGGCGCAGGACCGCGCCCGGGGGCGCCTGGCCCTCGATGACGGAGTGTCGTGCGGTGTTGGCCGTGCTCTCCAGCGCGATGAAGTACGCCTCGCGGTTGCCCTTGCCGTCGCGCCCGCCCTCGTCGGCCTGGGGAGTCTCGCCGTCGTACTCCTTGATCATCTCGGCGTAGGGCGGGTGGAAGTGGCCGGTGACGCACTCGTTGGTCGTGCGGTTGAGGTTCGTGCAGCCGATCTCGAACGTGTAGCCGAAGCCGCCGGTGACGCCGTAGGTCCAGTCCTCAGTGGTGCCGGATGTGTCGTAGAGCTGCCAGCCGTACAGGCTCAGGTAGCCGTTCTCGGCCGCCATCGCGTCGCCCAGCGCCTTGAGCTGGGGCTCGTCGACGGCGAGGCCCAGGGAGGACATGCCCGGCGGACGCAGGACCAGGTCGGAGAAGGTGTGGTTGGTGATCAGCGTCACGACGTGGCGCTGGGAGACCAGGTCGCGGATGTTCTTGGTGTCGGGCTCCGAGAAGGGCTCGGGCCCGCGGTAGATCTCGCTCTGGGCGTCGGCCGCCGCGCCGTCGCCGCCCCACAGCGCGCCGTAGTTGCGGTTGGGATCGACGCCCGTGGAGCCCAGCCCGTAGGCGGGCCCGGCGCAGTTGTAGGCGTCGGAGTCCGGGACCCGGCAGTTCTTGCGCCGGTACTCGTTGGGGTGGCTGAAGATGTTCACGGTCTCGTCGTCCTCGCCCGGGTTGGGCGCCCCGCGACCGGTCAGGGGGTCCGACGACGCGCCGACCGTCCGCGAGACGTTGAAGCCGTCCACGTTGACCACCGGGATGACGATCGTGCGCGTGGCGGCGACCAGCCGCCGGGTCCGAGCGTCGCCGCCCTTGTAGCCGTTGACCAGGTCGAAGGCGAATTCGATGGTGTGCTCGGCCGACGGCCACTCGCGGGCGTGGTGCGCACCCATGATCGCGAAGACGGGCTTGCCGTCCTTGGCGTGGGGATCGGTGGTGATCTCGATGGCGTTGACCGTCCGGCCCTCTCCGCTCTTGTGCGGAAGCACGAGCGGCTTGACGATGTCCGGGTTGCCCTCGGCCAGCGCCTTCAGGTCGGCCTCGTAGTCGGGCAGGGTGCGGTAGGAGTCGCGCCCGCTGGGCAGAGCGGAGGCGCGGACCTCGCGGGCGAACACCGCATCGGCCTCGCGGTCCCGGCGCGACTGCGCGGCCAGGTCCGGGATGTCCACGGTGTAGGAGAAGCCGGCCTGGCGCAGCTTGCGCGCGTCCTGCGCGCCGTGCAGCACGACGCCGACGAACCCGCGGCCGCCGTGCTCGGTGAGGTCGAGCCCGAGCTGCTGGAGGCGCTGCTTGCTCGCCCGCGTCGGCGTGATGACGCGGACGATGGAGACCTTCTCCACGGTGCCGGCCGTGTCGACGCGGACCGAGTCCACGCTCAAGTCGGCGGTGTCGCCGCCGCCGTCGCGCCGGCACGCCTGCACGACCAGGGCGTCGCCCGCCGCGGCCAGGCCGGCGGCCACCTCGTTGGAGCCGAAGGACGCCGAGCCGGCGAGGCGCCGGCCGCTGGCGCGGTCGAAGATCGCCAGGTCCCAGTCGCCCGGGGCCGAGCCGGTCAGGCGGGCCGTGACCCAGCCGGCGGAGGGCATCGTGACGGTCCGCGTGACGACGCCCGGAGCGGTGGCCAGCGGCCGGGCGACGCAGCTGCGGGCCACGGGGGCATCGGTGCGCACGACCGTGTCCAGCAGCGAGTCCGCGGACGCGGACGGAACGGTCACCAGCGACGCGGCGAGCGCGCACAGCAACACCGGGATACGGCGACGACGCATTCAGTTTCCCCCTGCCGGATTCGGACGTGAAAGCTTCCGAACGCCCGTACCCGCGATTTCTTGCGCTAATCAGCGGCCGGGGACGCGGCCGCCCTCGGCGCCGGCCTCGGTGGCCGGCCCGCGCGGGGCGTGGATGCCCAGGACGCGCATGGCCTTCAGGCCCAGCGAGAGCTTCTCGCGCCCGTCGCTGGAGCCGACGTCGAGCCCGCTCAGCTCGCGCACGCGCTCCAGGCGGTAGCGGACGGTGTGGCGGTGCGCGAACAGGCGCTCGGCCGTCTGGGCCACGTTGCCGTCGCAGTCCAGGAACGCCTCGATCGTCGATACCAGGTCGGTATCGTACTGGTCGTCGTAGGCGACCAGCGGCTCCAGGGTCTCGGCGTAGAAGCGCTGCAGCTCGTCCGGGCTCTCGCTCATGGCCGACAGCAGCAGGCGGTAGGCGCCGGTCTCCTCGAACGCCAGCACGCGCCGCTCGTCGGGGTCGGCCTCGGCGACGTTGGCCGCCAGCAGCGCCTCGGCGCCGGCCCGCGGGAGGTCGTCGAGGGCGGCCGCGGGCCGGCTGCGCCCGACGGTGAAGGCGAAGCCGCTGAGGCTGGCCGCCAGCTCGCGCAGGACGCCGTCGGCCAGGCGGCGGGCCCGCTCCTCGTCGGGGCCGGGCACGAGCACGACCACCTCGCCGGCCGGGGCGAGCGGGCGGTCGGCCAGGGCGGCCAGGGCGCTCGGGACCACGGCCCGGGCCCCGCGCTCGGCGACGGCCAGGACGCGCGCGCGCCAGTCCTCCTCGGTGGGGACGAGCGGGGAGGCGCGCACCACGACGACGCTTCCGCCGGCGTCCAGGTCGACGGCCAGCTCGCCGGCTCGCGCGCGCAGCTCCTCGGGAGCGGCGCCGCGCGACATCAGGTCGTGCAGGAAGCCGGCGGCGGCCTGCTCGGAGGCGCGCTCGGGCGCGCGGACGCGGTCGACCTCCGAGGCGATCAGGGTGCGCACGAGCGACAGCACGACCGGCGAGGGCGCGCGCGAGCGGGAGCGCATCCGCAGCCGTCCCACCAGCTCGTCGGCCACGCGCAGCTCGAGCACCTCGACCCCCGCCTTGTCGGTGGCCAGCGACTGCTCGTCGGCCGGGCTGCGGGCGGCCACGGCGAGGACGGCGCCCGACGGGTCGGCCAGCAGCAGGGACGCGTCCAGCGCGCGGCTGGCCGCCCGGACGATCTCGGGCAGGCCGCGGCCCGCCTCCACCGCCGCGGAGACGGCTTCGAGCGCGCCCAGATCCGATCCGTCCGGGGGCGCGTCGGCGGGCGCGGGTTCCGCGCGCAGGCGCCTGGCCGGGGTGGACATGACGCTCCCAGTGTACGGCGGGAGCGGGGCCGGCCGCCTAGAGGCGGTCCCAGAAGTAGACGATCGCCGCGCCGGCCGCGATTCCGGCGCCGACGAACGTGGCGAGCACGTACAGGGCGAGGAACAGGGCGGCCACGCGCTCCCAGGCCCGGCTGTACGCGGACCAGGCCGGGACGAGCACCCAGGCGGTGAACGCCGCGAGGCTGAACACCCCCGCGCAGGCGCCGACGAGGTAGGTGACCGACGTGTTGCTCACGCGTCGCCATTGTGCCGGACGAACGCGACGATCAGCCCGACGAGCCCGCAGACGGCGAAGATCGCCGCGGCCATCCCCCACCCGGCGACCACGTCGGAGAGGAAGTGCGCGCGCAGGTAGACGCGACTCAGGCCGACCACCGCGGCGGCGGCCACGGCGGCGACGACGAAGCCGGCGCGGTACAGGTTCTTGGGGAAGGCGTGCGCCAGGGCAACCGCGATCGCGATGTAGGCCACGGAGTAGGCGGCGTGCCCGGAGGGAAAGCTCGCGCCGTCGGTGTCCACGAGGCTGTCCGAGGGCCGCGGCCGGTCGAACGTCGCCTTGGCCAGGTGGACGGCGGCCACCGTGTAGACGTAGCCGCTGGCCAGGGCGGCGCACTCGATGACGCGCCGGCGGGCGGCCAGGACGATCACGGCGACCAGGACCGCGGCGGCGCTCGTGGGCAGCGCGCCGAGGTGCGTGACGAGCTTCACGGCGCTCTCCAGCCAGCGGGCCTGGAGGTGGCCGGCGAGGTCGAAGGCGCGGGTGTCGGTGCGCAGGACCTCGCGATCCTCGACGAGGGCGCCCAGGCCGAAGAACAGGTAGCCGCCGACGGCCGAGACGGCGAGCAGCGTGGTCAGCTCCAGGCCGAGCTGGCCGGGCGTCACGCGGTCCCAGGCGAAGCGCACGGCGGGGGCGGCGCGCCGCCAGGCGGGCAGCAGCGCCCGGCGGTAGACCGGACGCGCCAGGGCGGCCAGGGGGCGCAGCGCCGGGCGCTCGGCCTGGACGTTCAGCCAGCGCTTGGCCGTGACGCGGTTCTCGGGAACGCGCAGGTAGCGGTAGGCGGCGATGGCGGCGATGACCAGGCCGACCGTGGTCCCGAAGGCCAGCGCGCCCTTCTTGGCGACCTCCACGACCTTGTCGAAGGAGCGCCAGAAGAAGAAGCCCAGCAGGCAGAAGGTCGTGGACCAGATCCCCGCCGCGAGGATGTCGTAGGGCAGGAAGCTGCGCAGGGGCAGGCGCGACGCGCCGGCCACGAAGGGGGCCAGCGCGCGGACGAGGCCCAGGAAGCGGCCGATGAGGATGGTCGGGCCGCCGTGGCGCTGGAGGAACGCCTCGACCTGCTCGAGGCGCTCCTCGGTGATCTTCACCCGGGGACCGTGCTTGACCAGGAAGGCGCGGCCGAGCCGGCGGCCCAGGAGGAAGCTCACCGTGTCGCCGGCGAACGCGCACGCCCACACGAGCCCGATCAGGACGACGATGTCGATCTCGCCCTGGCCGGCGACGAAGCCGCCGACGATGACGACGGTCTCGCCGGGGGCGATGAGGCCGACGAAGGCGCCGGTCTCGAGGAAGGCCAGGACGCCGACGAGGATGTACGTGTACGGCCCCAGCGCCGAGCCGACGTCGCGCAGGATCTTCTCCAGCGGCGGAGGGTGGACGACGCCCGATCCGTAGACCGCCAGCCCCACGGCGGCCAGCACGAGCAGGATGCGGTTCTCGGTCCCCGTCGATCGCCAGCGCCAGACCACGAACGCCCCGAGGACGACGGCCAGCGCCAGCGGCCCGGGGCGCATCGCGGCGAGGGGGGCCGCCGGGCTCACGGCCCGCCCATCCCGGCGATGCCGTTGCGATCGTGCCCGCATGTCGGGCAAAAGCGCAACCGGACCGGGCTCATGCCTCGCGGACCTCCGCGAGGCCGGGCGGCGCGGGGGCGGCGAGCTGCGCGTCCGGCCAGCCGGCGGCCAGGGTCGTTGCGGCCTGGAGGCTCGCGAAGAG
>DATLOP010000229.1:0-3984 GCA_035536255.1 Solirubrobacteraceae bacterium | reverse complement strand
CCCGGCGACGAAGAACGTCGGCGTCGTCGCGACCCCGGCGCGCACGCCGGACCGGAAGTCGCGGCGCACCCGCTCCGCCACGGCCTCCGAGCGCCGGTCGGCGTCGAAGCGCTCGACGTCGAGGCCGAGCTGCTCGGCGCGGGCCCACAGGTGCGGGTCCTCCAGGCGGCTCTGGTCGGCGTACAGGGAGTCGTGCATCTCCCAGAAGCGGCCCTGGCGCGCCGCCGCCTCGGCCGCGCACGCGGTGGCCCAGGCGCGCGGGTGCTTCGAGCGCACGGGGAAGTGGCGGAACACGCGGCGCACGGGCTCGCCCTCCAGCCGCACGTGCGCCAGCCGGCAGAAGTGGCACTCGAAGTCGGCGTACTCCACGAGCAGGGGCGCGCCGGACGGCCCGCGCACGTGGTCGTCGTCCGCCAGCGGCGGGAGCGGCGCGCTGCCCAGCCCGGTCATCGGGGGCGAACCCGGGTCGCCGCGCGCCTACCCACCGCGGCCCGCCGCGTGCTGTTGGTGGTGTCCAACGGACCGTGTACGATGCGACACAGGCACTCGAAGCCCCACGTGGAGAAGGCCCTGCGCCGGGCCGAACGCCAGGGGTTCCGGGTGTTGGCTCCGCGCGCGCACTGGGGCATTCTCCTGTGTCCCGGGACGCCGGAGGATCACTGCAAGAGCTTTCCGATCTACGGCACGCCGAAGAACCCCGACAACCACGCCCGCGACCTGGACAAGTTCGTCGAGCACTGCCGCCACAAGTAGCCATGCGACACCGGCACGGACACGAGTTTGAGATCGACTTCCAAATCGCAGGAGCGACCGAGGATGCTCCCGACGAGTACTTCATCCGGGCGGGGGACTCCGACCAGCTCCAGGACGGCGTCCCCTGCGGCCCCGACGCCGACGGCATCTTCGAAGCCCACTTCGGCCGGGACCTTCCGCGCTACGAGGACGCGGTGCTCAGCGCCCTGCGGGACATCCGCATCGTGTTCCCCGAGGCGCAGCTGCTCGAGGTTCGCCCCGACAGCCTCGTCACCCTCGACGACATCGCCGAGCGCACGGGGCGCACGCACGAGAGCGTGCGGCTGCTCGTCAAGGGCAAGCGGGGCCCCGGCGGCTTCCCCGCCCCGGCGGGCGGCGGCCGGCGCCAGAGGTCCAAGGTGTGGCGCTGGTACGAGGTCGAGCGCTGGTTCGAGGAAGAGCTGGGCGTCGAGGTTCCCGGCCACCGGCACGGCGCGTTCCTGGCCGCGGTCAACCAGCTGCTGGAGCTCCAGCGCGTGGTCCCCCACGTGCCGGACGCGCGCCGGCTCGCGGTGCTGCTGCCGCCCGCGCTGAGGACCGCCTCAGGCGGCCAGGCCGTCGAAGATGAGATTGGCGCCCGGTAGCACGCCGGGGTGCTCGCCCTCCCAGCTCCACTTCACGACGCCGTCGGGGTCGAGGATGACCAGGGCGCGGGTGGCCACCCCGTTGGGGTGGTAGACGCCGAAGGCTCGGGACACCTCGCCCTTGGGCTCGAAGTCCGACAGCATCGGGATCTCGACGCCCAGGGACTCGCGGAAGGCGTGCTGGGAGTCAGACGCGTCGCACGAGACCCCGTACAGCCGCGCCCCGCCCTCCTGCAGCTCGCCCAGCACCTCCTGGTAGAGGTTGAACTGGTCGGTGCACACCGAGCTGAACGCGGCGGGGAAGAACACCAGGACGGTCGTCTGCCCGCGCGCGTCGTCGCGCGTGAACTCCCGGCCGTCCTCGGTCCGAAGCGTGAAGTCGGGCGCCGGCGTGCCGGAGCCGATCACGCTCATCGCCTGGGGCCGGGCAACTCGACCCTCAGCGGCGTAGGCCCAGCTCTTGAACGATCGCGCGGTAGCGCTCGACGTCCGAGCGCTGGAGGTACTGGAGCAGCCGGCGGCGGCGCCCGACGAGCATCAGCAGCCCCCGGCGGGAGTGATGGTCCTTGGTGTGCGTGCGCAGGTGCTCGGTGAGGTCGTTGATGCGCTCGGTCATCAGCGCCACCTGGACCTCGGGGGTGCCGGTGTCGCCCTCGCCCTTGCCGAAGCGGGCGACGAGCTCCTGCTTGCGTTCCGCGGTGACTGTCATGCGGGGCGGAACGGTAGCAACTAGGAGGCGATCTCCCGGGCGCGCTCCACGTCGCGGCCGATCTGCTCGACCAGCGCGTCTACCGAGGAGAACAAGCGCTCGCCCCGCAGCCGGGCCAGGAAGTCGAGCCGCAGCTCCTGGCCGTAGAGGTCGCCCTCGAAGTCGATCAGGTAGGCCTCGATGAGCACGCCGCGGCCGGTCTCGAACTGCGGGCGCACGCCGATGTTCACCGCCGCCGGGTGCCCGTTCGCGCGCGCCGCGTACACGCCCTGGTCCGGGCGGATCAGGCGCTCGTCGGGCACCACGTTGGCCGTCGGCCAGCCCAGCTCGCGCCCGCGGCCGTCGCCGTGCACCACCTCGCCGCGCACCTGGAAGGGCCGGCCCAGGAAGGCCTGCGCGTGCTCGGCCTCCCCGGCCGAGACCAGCCCGCGGATGTGGCTGGAGGACACGGTCTCGCCCTCCACCTCGACCAGCTCCACGATCCGGGCCTCGAAGCGCCCGTCGGCCTCCAGCAGCGCGGTGTCGCCGGCCGCCTTGTGGCCGAAGCGGAAGTTGCGACCCACCGCGACGTGCGTGGCGCCCAGGCGCCCGACGAGCACGTCGTCGAGGAACTGCTGCGCGCCGCGCCGGGCGAACTCGGCGTCGAAGGGGATCACCACCATCTCCTCCACGCCCAGCTCGGCCACGAGGTCGGCCTTGACGTCCAGGCGGGTGAGCAGCTTGGGCGCGGCCTGGGGCGCGATCACCGCCACCGGGTGCGGGTCGAAGGTCAGGACGGTGTCCGCGCCCCGGATCGCCTCCCGGTGGCCCAGGTGAACGCCGTCGAACACGCCGACGGCCAGCCGGCGCGGCCGGGGCTCGGCCTCGGAGAGGGGCGTGACCTTCACGACGCCCGGAACCCTACGACGGGCTTGAGCACGCCGCCCTCGCGCGGCTCGGCGATCGCGACCAGCCCGCGCTCGTCGGTGAGGCGGACCGGGCCGGTGAGGCCCTCGCCGGCGTCGGCGGGCGGGCCGGCGGCGGATCTGCCGGCGTCCGGCGCCGCCACGGCGACGCCGTGCCTGGCCTTGCGGGCCTCCTCGCCCGTGAGGGCGACCTCCGGCAGGAACGACAGCGCGTCGCCCAGCGGCACGATCGTCTCGCCGTCGGCGTCCTCCACGGAGAACGGACCGATCGCGGTGCGGCGCAGCGACTCGGTGTACGCGTCCCCGAGATCGGCGATCAGGCTGCGCACGTAGGTCCCCGACGAGCACTCGATCTCGAACGTTGCGCGGTCGGCCTCGCGGGAGACCAGGTCGAAGCGCTCCACCCGGACCGTCCGCTCCGCCGTCTCGACCTCCTCCCCGCGCCGGGCGCGGCGGTACGCCCGCTCGCCGTCCACCTTGACCGCGGAGTACGCCGGCGGGCGCTGGCGCAGCTGGCCCGTGGGCAGCCCCGAGAGGTCGGGGACGGCGCCGGTCTCCGTGATCTCCCCCTCCGGGTCGCCCGTCGTGGAGACCGCGCCCAGGCGGGCCACCGCGACGTAGGTCTTGGGCAGGTCCATGAGGAAGCGCTGGGCGCGCGTGGCCCGCCCCACCAGCACCAGCAGCAGGCCGGTGGCGAAGGGGTCCAGCGTCCCCGCGTGACCGACCCGGCGCCGGCCGGGCAGCCCCCGGCGCACGGCGGCCACGACGTCGTGCGAGGTCTTCCCGGCCGGCTTGTCGGCGAGCAGGACCCCGTCCACAGGTCTCCCCTAGAGCTGCGCCGCGATCTCCGCGCGCAGGAACTCGATCAGCTCGGGCCACTCCATCGTGGTCCCGAAGCCGGCGGCCTGGCGGTGCCCGCCGCCTCCCTGGACGCGCGCGATGGCCGACACGTCGACGCGCTCGTCGGTGGCGCGCAGCGAGACCTTGCGCTGCC